>DATIOS010000633.1:0-13184 GCA_035472915.1 Thermoanaerobaculia bacterium | reverse complement strand
TCAGGGTCCAGGTGTCGGCGGAGAGGAAGCCGAGCCGCGGGCTCAGGTAGTTGCCATAGGCGCGCAGATGTTCCAGGGGCGCGGCTTCGGGCTTTAGCTTGGCCTCGGCCCGGCGCGGCGCCAGCTCCTCGACGACCCCGTCGAGCCCCCGCGGGTGGCGGTGGATCCAGGATGCCAGGAGTCCCCCCATGTAGCCGCCGCCGGAGACGGTCGACAGGTAGTCGAAAGCGCCGAGGAGGCCCTGCCGGGCGAGACCCTGGAGGACGCCCAGGGAGAAGACGGCGCTCCGGATTCCTCCGCCCGAAAGGCAGAGCGCCGTGCGGCCCGAGCCGGCCAGGCGGTGGACCGCACCGAAAAGCACGGCGAGCCGGCCTTCCGCGCCGGCGGCGAGCTCGCGCGGGAAGGCGGCCTCGAGCAAAAGCCGGTTCAAGCGGTGGAGATCCTCGTCCTCCGGCGGCCAGCCGCGGGAGGCGTGGAGGAGCGACCGGAGCTCGCGCGGCAGCTCGAACTCGGCCAACGCGTCCGGATCGTAGAGGCGGCACCGCAGGAGACCGTTGAGCTCGACGACCAGCATGCCGGCGAGCCGGTCGTCCGGCGGCTCGTCGGCGGCGCGCCAGCGTTCGAGCTCGCGCCTGAAGTCGAGCGAGCAGAAACCCCGCAGCCGCTCGGCGAGAGGGTCGTCCGGGGCGGCGAGGCGGGCCAGCAGACCGTCGGGGTCGCGCACCTGGCCGGCCGTGATCTCCCACGACGGCACCGCGGGCAGCGGGCCGTGGAGGGCCGCATACTCCTCCTCCAGCACCTGGCAGAGGTGCAAGGGGATCTTCTTGCCGGTTTCAGGATCTGCCATACGCCTGCCTCGATAGGCCACAGCCTGGCTGCACTTGTGTAGGATCTCCTGAATTGTAGCACGGGCTTGCTCCTCGCCCTCTTCGCCGGCAGGACTGCTATCATCCCCCCGCACTTCTCGCGGGGGGACCGATGACCACAGCATCCGTTGCGCCAGCCGGCTCGGGCCGCCGTTTCCTGGACATGAACGGTTATCAGTGGACGGTTCTCTTCGCCGCCTGGCTCGGGTGGGGATTCGACGTCTTCGACGGCCAGTTGTTCAACTTCGTGGCCCCCAACTGCGTGCCGACCCTGCTGGGGCTCACCATCGGCTCGCCGGCAGCCAAGGCTGCGACGCTCCAATGGACGGGCATCCTCACCTCGGTCCTGCTCGTGGGCTGGGCGATCGGCGGTATCGTCTTCGGGCAGGTGGCCGACCGCATCGGGCGCACCCGCACCCTGATGCTGACCATGCTGCTCTATGCCGTTGGCACCGCGGCCTGTGCCTTTGCGCCCAACATCTGGGTGCTGATGCTTTTCCGCATCATCTCCAGCCTGGGGATCGGCGGCGAGTGGGCGGCGGGTGCGGCGATGGTGGCGGAGGTCATGCCGGAGCACCGACGAGTCGAGGCCGGGGCCCTCCTCTACACGTCGGCACCTATGGGGCTGTTCCTCGCTACCTTCGTCAACTTCCAGATCGCCGGAGTCTACTGGCGCGATTCGCCCGAGGTCTCCTGGCGGTACGTCTTCCTCTCCGGTCTGCTCCCCGCGGTGATGGCCTTCCTCGTTCGCATATTCGTGAAAGAGCCTGAGCGCTGGAAGTCGGCCGCCTCGTCCGCTGCCCATCCGCGCCTCGCTGAGCTGTTCACGGGCAAGTACCGGGCGATCACCATCTCCGGCTTCTTCATGGCCATGATCGCTCTCATCATGTGGTGGAGCTGCAACGCCTTCATCCCCGTGGTCTCGACCGGGCTCGCCCAGGCGGAGGCCAAGCTGCGAGGCCTGGACCGCTCCGCCACTCTCGCCCTGGTAGAGGGCTGGAAGAAAATCGCCACCAACTACTTCAACCTCGGGGGTCTCATCGGCACCCTGCTCACCGTTCCCGCCGCCAAGTACCTGGGCCGGAGGACGATGTTCGGCCTTTACTTCGCGGGCTCGGGCGTGGCGATCCTCGCCACCTTCGGACTCGACCTGGCGCCGGAAACGCGCCTCGTCATGTATTTCCTCATCGGCCTCACCGTCTTCGGCGTCTTCGGCAGCTTCACCTATTACCTGCCGGAGCTCTTCCCCACCCGGCTGCGAGGCACTGGCGCCGGGTTCTGCTACAACTCCGGGCGCCTGATCGCGGCCATCGGTCCCATCCTGGTCGGGAGCATCGCGGCGCAGGGGGCCAACTCGCTCACCAGCGCTTTGACCGCCCTGTTCTACGTCGGTTTCGTGCCGATCGCCGGCCTTGGCCTACTGCCCTGGGCGATCGAGACCAAGGGCCGGGCGCTCATCGATTGAGGGCGGTCCAAGAGGCCCTTTTCAGGAGGTACTTCCCGTGCAGCTCGGCATCTTAGGTCTACCCAAGTCGGGAAAGACGACGCTTTTCAACACCTTGACCGCCTCCCACCAGGCGACGGACAAGTACTCCAGCTCGTCGCAGACGAACATGGGCATGGCGACGGTGCGCGATGTTCGGCTGGAGACGCTACGCGACCTCTTCAACCCGAAGCGCTACGTGCCGGCCACCGTGCAGTACGTGGACATCCCCGGCATGAAACGCGGGGAGAGCGCCGAGAGCCTGGACCTCGCCAAGCTCAAGACGGTCGACGCCCTGGTTCACGTGGTGCGCGCCTTCGAGGACCCGGAGATCCTCCATCCCGAGGGGAGCGTCGATCCGGCTCGCGACGTCGATACCCTGGATCTCGAGCTGATCCTCGCCGACCATACCATCGTCGAGAAGCGCCTCGAGCGGCTGGACAAGGCCACTAAGCGTGGGCTCACTCCGGAGGAGCAGCGCGAGCGGCAGATCCTGGCCGACATCGTGATGCCGGCCCTGGAAGCCGAGAAGCCGCTCCGGGAAATCGAGCTCGATCCCGAGGACGAGAAGCGGCTGCGCGGCTTCCAGCTTCTCTCGGCCATGCCCCTGCTGCAGGTGATCAACGTCGATGAGGCGAGAGCCGCCCAGTCGCCCGAGGCCCTGGGGATCAAGGTGCGGCCGGCGGTGCGGGCGGTGACGGTGAGCGCCCCTATCGAACAGGAGATCAGCGCTCTTCCTCCCGAGGAGCAGAAGGAGTTCCTCTCCGATCTCGGCCTCACCGCTCCCAGCCTCGACCGCGTCACCCGCGCGAGCTACGACCTGCTGGGCGTGATCTCCTTCTTCACGGTTGGCGAGGACGAGGTGCGGGCCTGGACGATCCGCCGCGGCACCAAGGCCCGTGAGGCGGCGGGGACCATCCACTCCGACATCGAGCGCGGCTTCATTCGCGCCGAGGTCGTCGCCTACGACGATCTGATCCGCCTGAAGACCATGGCCGCCGTCCGCGATGCCGGACTGTTCCGCTTGGAAGGGAAAGAGTACGTCGTCAAGGACGGCGACGTGGTGCATTTCCGCTTCAATGTCTGAACTGGATAGCCGCCCCTACGACGCGCCCTTCCCGGTCAGCACGACGGGGATGGTGCGCAGCAGGATCTTCAGGTCGAGCATGGGCGACCACGAATCGATGTATTCGAGGTCGAGCTGCATCCAGCGGTCGAAATCCAGGTTGTTTCGGCCGCTGATCTGCCACAGACAGGTGAGGCCGGGCTTCATGGAGAGCCGGCGGCGCTGCCAGCGCTGATATTTCGCCACTTCCTCGGGGATCGGCGGCCGCGGCCCCACCAGGCTCATGTCGCCCCGCAGCACGTTCCAGAACTGCGGCAGCTCGTCGAGGCTGAAGCGGCGCAGGAAGCGGCCGAAGGCGGTCACCCGTGGATCCGAGCGCAGCTTGAAGACGGGGCCGTCCATCTCGTTGAGGTGGAGCAGGTCAAAGCGGCGCTCCTCAGCGTCCGCCACCATCGTGCGGAACTTGTAGATGGTGAAGAACCGGCCGTTCAAGCCGCAGCGGGTCTGGCGGAAGAGGACCCTTCCTCCAGAGCTCAGCTTGATCGCCAGGGCGATGAATCCAGCCAGCGGCATGCCCAGCACCAGCACCAGGCCGGCGAGCACCACGTCGAGCGCCCGTTTGGCCATCAGCTGAAGCTGGCTGGTGGGCGTCGTGGCGAAGCTCAGGAGCGGCATGCCGTCCAGGTCTTCGAGCTCCACCCGGGCGCGGGTATGAGGGAAGAGATCCATGGCGAAACGAGTGCGAATCCCCTGCTCCTCCAGGCTCAGGAAGAGATCCTCCATGCGGTCCAGATCGCGGCGGGTGACGGCGAAGATGACGTCGTCCACGACGTTGCCTTCGGCGATGCGGGAAATGTCCTCGACGCGGCCGAGCACAGGATAGGGCCCGATCGAGTCCGGCGCCGGCGGCTCCCCGTTGCCGCCGTCATTGCGGATGAAGCCGAGGATGCGGTAGCCCCAGAAGCGATGGCCGTGGAGCGACTCGGCGATCTTAACCGCCGTGGGCGTGGTGCCGACGATGAGCACCGTGCGGTAGTTGAGGCCATGCGAGCGGACATAGCGCGAGGTCAGCCGGAGGGCCAGCTTCTCGGTGAGCAGGAAGAGGCAGGCGAAGACCCCGAACAGCAGCACCCAGAAGCGGCTGACCCGGTCATCGACCAGCAGCCTCTCGTCCAGCCGGCCCACGAACAGGGCGAGGGTGAAGATGATGGCGCCGCTGGCGCAGACGCGCACGACCGCCCAGGCCTCGTCGAGGAGCGGCACCGTGCGATGCGACCGGTAGCGGCCCGACGACAGCAGCAACGCCCCCCAGATCAGCAGCGCCAGCGGCAACAGCAGCAGGTAGCTCGACAGCGGATAGAGGGAGCTGGGGAACGCGTGCGGCGCCACCCGCGGCATCAACGAGCTGCGCACCAGGAAAGCGCAGAGGAAGGCGGCAGAAACCAGTATCAGATCGAGGAGAAAAATACTGACGGCGAGGATGCGGGCGCGTTCTTTCAGCATGGATTCAGGTGCACCGCTTACTGCCTCAAGGGGCCTTTGCCTATTTTACGTGCCCGCCGCTCAATTCGTCTATGCCAGTTCATCATAATTCATTTCGCGCCCGCCAAGCGTCTCAGGAGCTCGGCGTAGCGGTCGGCCACATGCTCCCAGGAAAACCGGCTCGCCGCCCGGCGAGCCGCCGCCTTCCGGTGCTGCTGGACCTCGTCTGCATGCGACAGCACCCAGTTCAGCGCTACTGCGAGGCTGGCCGGCTGCCCGGCCCGGAACCACAGGGCCGTCTCACCGGCCACCTCGCGGTTCTCCGGCGTGTCGTTCACCACCACGCAGTTGCCGTAGCCCATGGCCTCGACGAGAGCGGGATGGGTCCCTCCCACTTCCGTGGCATGGACGTACGCCAGGGCATGGGAGAGAAGCTCGCGGTACCCTTCCCCATAAATGGGTCCAGGAAACAGAATCCGAGAGTCCGCTCTATTCGTGAATGATGCAATATACCTGCCCGCATAGGGGGCTCCGCCCACCATGACAAGCGGCAGATCGCCCTGTACCTGGCCGTAGGCTTCGGCCACAAGATGAGGGTTGTTCTCCGGCTCGAAGCGGCTGACGTAGAGAAAGAAGCGGCGGCTTTCAAGGCCCAGCCGCTCCAGGACGCCGGTCTCCGCGGGCGGCCGGGGATCGACGCCATAGGCGATGGGGACGGACTCGGCGCCATAGCGTTCCAGATAGTGGCGGCGGATCACCTCGGCGTCGGTCACCAACGCATCGGGAACGCCGCAGGCGAGGCGCTCGGACATGGCGTAGACGGCGCGGCCGAAGGCGCCCCACTTGGCGCGCCGCTTCTCGATGCCGTCGACGTTGAGGGCCACCGGCGTGCCTCCCGCCCGCACAAGGGGGACGAACAACGCGTTTGCCGAGTTGACCATCAACGCAGCGTCATAGCCCACGGAGGCGGCGTGGAAGGCGGAGAGGAGAGTGTGGACCGGCGTGTCCAGATGCTTGGTGCGCAGAGTGGGCAATATGACGAGGTCCATTCCGCGGTAGGACCGGAGATTCGTCGGCGTCGAGTGGGACCGGCAGTAGACGGCTACCCGGAAGCCGCGGGCCACCAGCCGCACGCCGAGCTCCTCCATGAGCGTCTCATAACCGCCGTAGCGGCTGGGAATACCGCGGCTGCCCATCAGGGCGACCGAAGGCTGCTTCACAGCGGCTCTCCCTCGGTGGTGAACCAGCGGTCGATCTCCCGCGCGGGCGCCGTCCGCCTTTCCTGAATCGTTCGCCGTCGGGCTCGCAGCTCCCGGCGGTGACGCCACAGCCAGCCGTAGGCAGGGAGTGACGGGTGCTCGCGCAGCAGCACCCAGCCCAGGGCGCCGAGGTCGCGAGCCAGGGTTGGGAGGAAGGTGCGGAAGAAATTACCCGCCGTCTGATGGTAGATGCGCAAAAGGTAACGGTTCTTGAGCGAATGATAGTTGACGAGCGCCGGCATGGCCGGCCGCCGCTCCGGAAGGTTGAAGCGCCGGTGCTCGGCCATGGCGGCGGGCTCGTAGAGCACCTCCCAGCCGCGCTCGCGCAGCCGGAAACACAGCTCGGCGTCCTCACGGAAGGAGTGGAACCGGGGATCGAAGATCTCGCCGTCCAGGGCTGCATCGTCCAGGGCCTCGCGGCGAAACAGGGAGGCGGCTCCCGTGGCCCCGAACACTCGCTCGGCTTGGCCGTACTGGCCCCGGTCCGGCTCGCCGGAGCCGCGGTCGAAATGGCGCCAGGCGCGGGTGAGGCGCATGCCGCAGGCGTCGAGAAGCCGCAGCTCGCCCTCCACCGAAGGGCGCACCAGGCGCCCGGTGACGGCTCCCACCCTCAGGCCGGGTTGAGCGGCGCGCTCCAGGAGCCGGGTCACAAAGTCGGGCGCCGGGCGGGCGTCGGCGTTGAGGGTGAGCACGAAGGCGGCGTGCGTGCGAGCCAGGGCCTCGTTCATGCCGCCGGCGAAGCCCTGATTCTCCGCCAGTTTCACGATCCGGCAGGGAATTTCCAGCGGCGCATTGTCTCGCGCCACCTCGGCGCTCGAGTCCCGGCTGGCACAGTCCACAACCACGAGCTCCAAGGGATGGTGCTCCAGAGCGGCCACAGACTCCAGGCAGCCGGGGAGATCGGCCGCCGAGTCGTGGGTGACGATGCAGACGGCGACGGATTGTTCGACGCCAGATTGCCCCCGCCCAAGACCCTCATCACCCCGGCCCTCTTCTCCCGCCCCCGCACCACCCCCCACACCGGGAGAAGAGGGAGACCCGCGAGGCGGCTCCAACCGGGTTCCCCTCTCCCGGTGTGGGGGGTGGGAGGGGGCGGGAGAGGGGTCAGGGGTGAGGGTCCTCGGGCGGGGGCTGGGCCGATTCCATCCCGTGAGAGCCCCCGCCAAAAGAGCGAGCAGACCAGACAACGCCTCGCGCCGCGTCCTTGCCCGCCTTGGCCGGCGGATCGGGAGGGCAATCAGGCGCAGAGCGATCCCCGGCACCAGGGCCACGCGCGCCGCCAAGGCCCAGCCCCGCCCGTGATGCTTGGCCAAGTAGCGGCTGAGGTTCCGGTAATAGATCGAGAGGAAGGGGCCGTAGCCGAGCCGCGGCACTGTGCTTCCCAGCCGGTGATGGAAGCAGGCCGCCGGCCAGTAGCGGAGGGTGAGCCCCCGGTTCTTGAGCCGGCGGGCGAGATCCACGTCCTCGAACCATGCGGGGGAAAAGCCGGCGTCGAATCCGCCTACGGCTGCCAGTGCCTCTCGACGGAACGCCAGGGCCGCCGCCGCCGGCTGCTCGACGACGGATTCCGCCTCGGGCTCGGTGCCGCCTCGGGACACGCCGCCGAAGCCGGGGAAGGCCTGGAGCACGAGGGCGACCGGCGACGGCAACCGCCGGAGCTGCCAGGCGAATTGGGGTTTGCCGTCCATGCCCACCAATCGGGGAGCGAGTCCCGCGGCGTCAGGCAAGGCGGAAAAGCCCGCCAGTAGACTTTCCAGCGCGCCGGAGTCGGGGACCGCGTCGGGATTGAGGATGAGGACGATCTCTCCCTTCGCCTCGGCCACTCCGGCGTTGGCGCCGCCGGCGAATCCCAGGTTCTTCCCGGGCCGCAGGATTCGGAGGCCGGGCGGCAGCGGTGTCGAAGAGCCGTTGTCGACCACCAGCAACTCGAACCGCGGATCCACAGGCCACGCCGCCGCCAACTCGGCCAGCAGCTCCTCGTTGTGCCAGTGGACGACCACGCCCGTCAGCAGGGGCTCGGAGGGAGAGAAGGTCACGTCGTGAGGTTATCGGAAGCGGCGGATTTCGCCCAAAGGCACGGCCGGAGCGCCGAGCCGGGCGAATCCTGGCAGGAGACGGAGGGCCCGTGCCCAGCCGCCGAGGATGCCGGCGGCAATCTCCAGCTCACCCCTACCCAACGCCCGCGCGAGATCGATCAAGTCGCGGATGGCCAGCAAAGGAATCCGGGGCCAGAACGCCCGGCCAAGAAGGCGGGCAGCCACCAGCCAGCGGTTGCCGTAGAGCAGGCGCCAACGCTCGCGGCTCATGGTTTTGCCGGTCACCGAGCCGGCGTGCCGCGCTCGGGCAGAGGGAACCAGGAACGACCGCCATCCCGCCGCCCGCAGCCGGATGGCCAGGTCGACATCCTCGTACCAGGTGAAGAGCCGGGAATCGAAAACCTCGCCGTTTGCCGCCACCTGCCGCAGGGCCTCCCGGCGGTAGACGGCGGCCGTGGCCGAGGCTCCGAAGATCTCCTGGACGCTGACCGTCAGGTCGGGGGCCGGTTTCCCGTGGCCTAGCTGAACGGACTGCCACCAGCCGTTCCACGCCAGCCCCCAGCCGTCTGCGATGTCCGCGATGGCGGGAGCCGCGAGTTGGAGGTTCACTCCCTGCGCCGCCGCAGCGCCGGGGTACGCCTCCAGCGCAACGATCAACGAGGACAGCCAACCGGGCTCCACCACCGCGTCATCATTGACCGTCGCTACCCATTGTCCAGCCGCCGCGGCGATCCCCAGATTGTTCCCCGCCGCGAAGCCGAGATTTTTTCCAGGCCGGAGCACCCGATCGGCTAGTCCGGCGGGAAGGGAGGTGGGAGTCTCGCTGTGATCGACGACGATGATCTCCAGATCGCTCCCGCCGTCTCGGCGCAACGCCTCCAGACAGGGGACGAGAAGGGGCGAGTGGCCGAGGGTGAGAACGACGGCGGTGATGGGTGCGCCTGCCGTCACTGCCACTCCATCTCCACCCGGTCCAGAACCGCGCCGTTCACCTCCCCCGGCGGATAGGGGCCGTAGGCGGAGAGGACCAGCGGCTCGCCGGGCTTCCAATCGAAGGGCCCGACTTCGATCACCTCCCAGACCCGCGGCCGGGCCGGGTGCCAGGAGGCGAGGAGCCGATCCCCCTCCTTGATGTCCACGTTGAAGGGGACAGGCTGGTTGCGGATGAGCTCGGCGTGCAGGCGGAGTTTCACCTGATGGCCGCCGGCCACCACGGGCGCCTTGAGTGTCTCGCCCACCCGCAGTACCCAGCCGCCGCGGTAGCGGGTGCGCTCGATGATCCAGCGGTCCGGGTGGAGGTGGCCGCCGCTCTTCCACACCTGAGGATCTTCCAGCTCGATCACGGTCGTGGGCAGCCGAGACGCCGCGGCGGGTAGCAGCGCCGCCGTCGCCAGCAGCAGCGCGATTCCTGCCAGCGCCGCGGCGGCTGGCCGGAACCCGGGCCGCCTGGGGAGCGAAGGGAGCCACCAGAGGAGGGGAATCAAGGGGATCGTCACCACCGGCCAGACCCAGGTGGCGCTGTGCGGCCGCACGGAGCTGGGGAAAAAGCGGGCGACGTCCATCCCCAACCGGCCGCTGAGGGCGTCGAGCAGGTAGGTCCGTCCATCCGCGAAGTTGTACGTCCAGCCTGGGACCGTCACCCACACCAGGGTCAGCACCAGGGTGAGCGCGCCTAAGGCCGCGAGCAACGCGAGGGCACCGGGCCGCCGCCAATCGGCCAGCAGCGGAATCAAGGCCACAGCCAGCAACGGCAGGGCGATGAGCGCGTAGCGGAACGGCGGCGACCAGCCGCCGTACCACTCCAGCCGCGGCGCCACGACGATCAGGTACGGCACGCTCAGGACGATCAGATGGAACAGCAGCCGGTTGCGCCGGGCGATCAGCAGGCCGGCGGCGGGAATCAGTACCAGCCAGAGCGGGGAGCAGCCGAACAGCCCAAAAGCCACGTCGTAGAACAGGCCGAAGCCCCCCTTGAGGTAGGAGGCCGGGCTGTAGGCTCCGGGATCGACCTCCTGCCAGGTGTGGATCTTGAGCGGGTTCTTGTAGACGGCCTGGTTGTAAAGGAGCATGCCGGCGCCCAAGGCTCCCAGCAGCCCGGCGAGGATGAGCACCGGCCGCTTCGGCCGTCCCGAGTGCCACCAGGCCAGGGGGAGGATGGGCGCGGCGATGAGGACGAAGCGGATCTTCACCAGCGGCAACAGCAGCAGTGGAAGGCCGATCCCCAGCCACTCCGCCGGTCCCCAGCGCCGCTGCCGGTTGGTGGAATTGAGGGTGTCGAGGGTCAGGATGCGGTCCAGGGCCACCGCCGCCAGCAGCGCCGCCGGCACCTCCACCCACACCTGGTAGGAGTAGAGAAGGAGCGGCGGCCCGAAAGCGGCGAGGGCGTAGGCGGCGAGAGCCGCGCCGGGATGCTCCGGCGAGTAGTGCCGGGCGAGGCGCAGAGTCATCCAGGCCAGGGCCGCCGTCAGCGCCGCCATGGTTGCCAGGGCGCCCATCTTGCCGCCCAGCCGGTACGCCGGAGCGAGCACCAGGGGCAGCATTTCGTTGTGCCGCGAGAAGCGCTCGCCGTGCGCCCCGACGGGATCTCCCGGCTGCGGCGTGATGGGGCGGCTCATGAAGTGCCGCCAATCCCCCTGGGCGTAGTTGTTGGTGAGATCGGCGTCGAAGTCGTACGCCAGGCTGTGAGTCACCAGGAGGTAGTAGGGCTCGTCGCCATCCAGTTGGCGGTGCCCAGCCGACCACGGCAGCAGGGCGAGGTAGACCGTCAAAGGCAGGAAGAAGAAGAGAATCGACGGTCGCCCGGGAAGGCGATCGCCGAGCAGCGGCCGCAGCGCCATGGTCTGCCGCACCACCCGGCACGCCAGAACCAGAAGCAATCCCGCGGCGAGCACCTCGTCGGCGAGCGCCAGGCTGAGATGAGAACGGGCCAGGATCAATACCCAGAGGATCGTCAGAGCTCCGAGCTCTCCCGCCGTTCCGGCGCGCGACAGAGGCCGATCCCCCATAGGCGCTAACTCTGCCTCAACGTTCCCCCGCCCAAGACCCTCACCCCTGCCCCTCTCCCGACCACCCCATCCCCCTCCCCGGGAGAGGGGAACCCGGCTGGGGAGGTCTGGCTGTTCTCCCTCTTCTCCCGGTGAGGGGGATTGGGCGGGGTCGGGAGAAGAGGGTCGGGGTGATGAGGGTCTTGGGTGGGGGAACGCTGAGGCAAAGTTGGCGCCTATGGGCCGGCCTCCCCACCGGTGGGTTTCCCGCAAGGCCCCGAGCACCAGCGGCAAAATCGTCAAGGTCCCGCGGAAGGCATCGTCCGCCTGTAGCGGCGACCGCCATGCCAGCAGCGCCGTCGCGGCCAGCGCCGCGGCCAGCGTCCCGGCCGTGGCCAGAGCCTCCTGCTGCCGCGACTTCATCTCCGCAGCTCCACCTGGTAGACGGCGACGGTGAGGTTGGGTGGAACGCCGGGGGCGCGCTCGATCCGTAGAGAGGCCAAGGGCTCCGGCCGGTCGAGTTGGAATCGGGAGCGGTAGCGCTGGCCAAAGAAGCCGTCCGCGACCCAGGAGACCCACGCCGCCGGTGCCGGCTGCCCATCGTTCGCCACGTCGGGCCGGCGAGCCGCCCATTCACCGGTGTCGTCGCCGGCGCGCAGCGTCCAGTCCACGCTCCGGCCCGCGGCGTTCACCAGCTTCACGATGGCCACCGGAGCTCCACGCGGCAGTCCGGTGCCGTTGGCGATGTAGGACTCCACAACTACGCTCGCTACTTGTAGTGACGGCGGCAAGGGTTTGGACTCCCAAACTGGGTGTCCAGAATCCAGCTCCACCGGAACCTGCGGCGTCAGCAACTGCGTGCCGGCCGTGGGCAGACCCTGGAGCAACGCGAGGATGAGGCAGGCGCCTGACAGCCCCGCCAGCCGCGCCGTGCGCAGAGGCTCGCTCCAGGATCGCCCCATCCAAACACCCAGAGCCGCCAACGTCAGGACGACGGCCGCGATCCCAATCGCCAGCGGCGGTCCCGGCATCAGTCCCAGAAGGGAGAGCGCCGTGGTCATTGGGGCACGGCGCAACCAGGGGTACGAGGCGAGGAGGGCCGTGCCGCCGAGGAGAGCGCCTGTCCAAACCCGCTGCGGCACCGTGAAGGCGAGGTCGCGGCGCAATGAGAGGGCCGCCAGGCCCAGGGGCGCCGCGAGGGTCGAAAGGCCTGGCACCAGGGGAGCGGTCGCCACTAGCAGAGCCGACGCGACCACGTTCCAGATCCGCCGCCGCTCGGGTACCAGGGTCGCCGGCACCAGCAGGGGGAGGGCGCAGAGTTGGAAAATCGCGACGTTCAGAGGTTTTTTGAGGCTGATCTCCATCCCGGCCGCCGCCACCACCGCCAGGACCAGCCCCAATCGCGGCCACGCCAGCGCCAGTCCGCAGACCACTGCCAACACGCCAAACCGCGGTTGCCAGGCGATGGGCGCCAGGACGACCGCCAGCGCTGCCGCCCGCTCAGGCCAGGCGAGGTCTTTCCGACCGAGGGCATCTCCCGCAGCCAAGGCCACGAGGGCGAGGGTCGTGGCAACATTGAATCCCGGCGCGAGCGTGAGCGCCGTGCCCGCGGCGACGAGCGAGAGAACGGCGCCATGCCGTCGCGCCAGCAGCGTTACCGCCAGGGCGCTGGCCACGGGCAACGCCAGGAGCGCCACCAGGAGCCGCACGGTCAGCGCCGGCGCCAGCAGCAACTCCCCCCGCAGCAGCACTTGCAGGCCAAGAGCCAGGGGAATCGTCACGCCGGGAGAGAGCGGAGCGGCATCCGTCAGGGACGGAGCCATGAGCCGCCGCGCCGCCGCCACCGCCAGCGTCGCCGCCAGCACCAGAACCACGGCCGCTCCCCGCCCCGGCCCCGGTGGTAGAGCCCACACTCCGGCCGTCGCGAGCAACGCGCCCAGGCCCAATTCAACGGCTGGCTCCGGCGCCAGCCAGCCGGCAGGCAGGAGCACCGCCACCGCGAGCACGG
>DATIOS010000632.1:0-6679 GCA_035472915.1 Thermoanaerobaculia bacterium | reverse complement strand
CGGCCGTACGCGTACTGGCCGTGCACGGTGAACGTGACGCCCTTGATGCCCGCTTCCTCGCCCGCCTGGATGTCGATGATGTCGACCGGGTAGCCGCGCCGCTCCGCCCAGCGCAGGTACATGCGCAGCAGCATCTCGGCCCAGTCCTGCGACTCGGTGCCGCCGGCGCCGGGATGGATGGCCAACAGGGCGTTCTTGTCGTCGTCCGGACCCGAGAGCTTGAAATCCAGCTCGAGCTTGCCGAGCTCGGAGGAGAGGCGGTCGATGAAGCGGTCGAACTCGGGATCGGCTTCGCCTTCGTTCAACAGCTCGCGCCAGGTGGCGAGCTCGTCGGCGTCGGCGCGCAGGCGGTTCAGGGTTTCGAGGCGCCGCTCGATGTCGCGGCGTTTCTGCAGGATCGAGGCGTTCTTGGCCGGGTTGTCCCAGAAACCCGCGCCTTGCATCTGGTGATCGATTTCAGACAGCTCACGCTCGAGCTCTCCCTGCTCAAAGATACCCCCGAAGGTTGGCGAGCTGCTCGGCGAGCGTATCGATTCGTTGCTGAACTTCGTAGGCAATCATCGGAAACTCCTTTTCTCTCGCGCAGTGTATCCAACAACCGCGACGAGCGCCACGAGAGCCACCACCGCGGAGAGCAGCGGCACCAACCAGGGCGCGCGGTTGAACGGGGTGAGGCGCCGCTCCCCCAAGACGCGGGCACGGAGGATTCCCTCCCGGAAGACGCCGATCTCGGATCGCACCGAACCGTCGGGAGCCACCACGGCGGAAACCCCGGTGATCGCCGCCCGCAGCAGCGGCCGTCGGTTCTCCGCGGCGCGGAAGCGCGCCGCCCGGAAGTGCTGCCAGGGCGCCGAGGTGTCGCCATACCAGGCGTCGTTGGTGATCGTCACCAGCAGGGTCGCCCCTTGACGGACGAGTTGCGCCACCTCGGAAGGAAAAACCACCTCGTAGCAGATGGACATTCCGATCTGCTCGCCGTTCCAGGGCAGGAGCACCGTCCGGTCCGCCGGCCGGAACTCGCCGGCGTCGCGGGCCAGCTTGTCCATCCAGCCGAAGACGCCGCGAAACGGCACGTACTCGCCGAACGGCACCAGGTGGCGCTTGTCGTAGCGGGGTGTTGGCTGCGGCGACGAGGACGTCAGGAGGAAGGCCGAGTTGTAGAACGTGCTCCCCACCGGCGTGCCGGAGTTGAAGATCACCGAGCAGCCACGGTCGACCATGGCGTGGAGATCCTGATCGAACCATGCATCGCGGTGGAACTCGAACGGCCAGGCCGCGCTCTCCGGCCAAATCACCAGGGAGCCCGGCTGGCAGGCCTCCGCGGACTGGTCGAGCACCTTGTGGTAGTTGCGGGCGACCATCACCGGGTCGTAGGCGACCAGGTTGGGAATGTTGGGTTGCAGCAGGCGCACCGGCTTGCCGAAGCCGCCGGCCTCGCGAACCTCTCGGGCGCTCTCGCGCAGGCTCCAGCGCGCGGCGAGCGGCAGCAGCAGCAGCGGAATCACGAGTCCCACGACGGCCGGCTCCCAGCGTCTCTCCGCAATCGAAGCCGCCAACGCGACACTGGTGAGCACCACCAGGAACGACACGCCATAGACGCCAATCCACGCCGACAGCGGCAGGGCGCCCGGCACGTCCACCCAGGCATAACCCGCGAGGTTCCACGGGAAGCCGCCGCCGAGGTAGGTACGCAGCCACTCCAGGGCCACCCACAGGGCGGGCAGCGTCAGCAGGCGAAGCATCCCGCCGCGCCGCCACATCTTCGACCCCCAGCCAGGCGAACACGCCGTGAAAAAGGGCGAGATAGCCGGCGAGAAGCCCGGTAAGGAAGATGCCCAGGGGCACCGAAATATGGCCGTAGGTCCGCAGGGTCGGGACGATCCAGTAGAGCCCTGTCATCCAAGCCGCGAGGCCGTGAATCCAACCCAGCCAGCCAGCCCTCGGCCACGCGAGCATCACGGCCAGCGGCGCCAAGGCGCACCACGACGCCACGGACAGCGGCTGGTGGCTGAAACAGAGGCCCCAGAGAACGCCGCCGGCGGCGGCGAAGAGATAGCGGAGGAGCAAGGTTCTCATGCGCAGGTCAATTTTTCGGGCTTAGCGTAGGGGCGGGTCTGGACGGCGGGTTGGGGGTTCGACCCGCCCTGGTGGGAACATTGCGTTGTCGATCCAATCGATCAGGCCGAATCGACGCAGGGCGGGTCGAGCCCCCACCCACCCGTCCAGACCCGCCCCTACGCTAAGCAAGGCAATTCTGGCTCCCCGCCTCACTCCGTGACCCACGTATCGAGCTTGTAGGCCTTCCGTACCTTCTCCGCCACCTTCTGCGCGTCCGAACGGGAGGTGAAGGGGCCGATCCGCACCCGGTACATAGTGTGGCCGGCCACGTCCACGGGCGAGAGGAAGGCCTTATGGCCGCCTTTGGCGAGTTGCTTGCTGATGCGGTCCGCCTGCGACCGGTCCTGGGACGAGAAGACCTGAATGACCACCGCGCCCTTGGGGACCTTGGGCTCCACGATCTCCGACCCTTTGGCGGGCCGGACGGGAGACGTTGGATCATCGTCCGCGGCTGCCGCCGATGGTGTGACCGCGGCCGCCCCCTTGCGCCCCTTACCCTTGCGGTCCGTAGGCGCCGGGGTTGGTGTAGGTACGGCAGCCACTTGAACCGGGGACTCGGCGGGCGGCGGCTCGGGCTCCGGCTCCGGCGGAGGAGTGGCCTTGGGCGAGGCCTGAGGCTGGGTCTCTTCCTGCCCCGCCTTTCCCGCGTGCTTCTTGCCGGACTTGTTCTCTTTCGAGTCGAAGAACTCGAGGTTCTCCAGGCTCTGCCCTTCTTTCTTTGGCTCGGCCTGGACCGGCGGCGGAGAATTGCGGGCGATCTGCTCCTGAGCTCGGGCGGTGCTCTCGCGGCCGATCCAGACCCCGGAGAAAAACGCCGAAAGCAGGCAGACCAGGAGAATCACGAACGCGACGACCACCTGGCGGTTGGTCAGCGCGATCTCGTAATAGCTGGGCTCGTGCGGTTCTGACACTTCGTTTCGGGCCTCTACAGGTTTTTGGTGAACGCCTTGATGAGATCGATCGGGAACGGGAAGATGATGGTGGAGTTCTTCTCCGCCGAAATCTCGGTCAACGTCTGCAGATAGCGGAGTTGCAGGGTCACCGCGTTTTTCGAGACGATCTCGCCCGCCTCGGCCAGCTTCACCGAAGCCTGCAGCTCGCCTTCGGCATGGATGATCTTAGCGCGCTTTTCGCGCTCCGCCTCGGCCTGCTTCGCCATCGCCCGCTGCATCTCCTGCGGCAGGTCGATGTTCTTGAGCTCCACCATCGACACCTTGATTCCCCAGGGCTCGGTGTGCTGATCGATGATCGCCTGCAGCTTGGCGTTGAGTTTGTCGCGCTCAGAGAGGAGATCGTCCAGATCTGCTTGGCCGAGCACCGAACGCAGCGTCGTCTGGGCGAGCTGGCTGGTGGCCTGCAGATAGTTCTGCACCTCGACGATGGCCCGCTGCGGATCGACCACCCGGAAGTAGACGATGGCGTTGACCTTCACCGAGACGTTGTCGCGAGTGATGATGTCCTGCGGCGGCACGTCGTGGACGATGGTCTGCATGGAAACCTTTACCATGACCTCGAACGGCCAGAAGATGAGCACCAGGCCGGGGCCTTTCGGCTTGGCGGACAGCCGGCCGAGCCAGAAGGTGACGGCGCGCTCGTACTCCTTGAGGATGTTCACCCAGCGGGAGAACAGGAAGATGCCGATGAGGACGATGAAGAATATTCCGCCGAATCCGAATGGCATGGGTCGAACCCCTTCCCTAGATTTACGTTGCTCTCCGGCGATGCGGACGCACCGTCAGCAGGAGATCCTTCACGGACACGATCTCGACCTCTTCACCGGCGGCCACGGACTCGGCCGCCTCGGCGTCCCAAAGCTCGCCGTGGACGAAGACCTTGCCGCGCGGTGAAAGCTCCGACCGGGCCACGCCGGTCTCCTGAATCAAACCTTCTGATCCCGTGCGCACCGGCAGCCGCTGGGCGCGCAGGGACATCCAGACGAGGAAGCCGACGACCAGAATCGTGAAGGCCGTCAACATGGCGATCAATTGGAGGCTGACGCGCAGCGCCGGCTCCGGCGTGTTGAACAGCATCAGCGAGCCCAGCACGAGACAGATCACTCCGGCCACGGCGAGGCCGCCGTAGCTGGTGACCTTGATCTCCAGAACGAAGAAGATCATCGCCAACACGAGCAGGGCAAGACCCGCGTAGCTGACCGGCAGCACCGAGAGACCGTAGAACGAGAGGATCAGGCAGATCGCTCCGACCACGCCGGGCAAGATGGCTCCCGGGTGCATCAGCTCGAAGAAAATGCCGAGGGAACCGAGCCCCAGCAGCAGGTAGGTGATGTTGGGATCGGCCAGCACGCCCAGGAAGGCGCGCATGGGCGAGATCTCGAAGCTGCGCACCGCCGCACCGGCGGTGTGCAGAACCACCGTCGTCGCTCCGCGCTTGACGGTGCGGCCGTCCAGAGCCTTCAGCAGGGCCGGCACGTCGGGGGCCACGAGGTCGATGAGCTTCCCCTCCAGCGCCTCCTGGGCGGAGAACGACCGGCTCTCCATCACCGCCGCCTCGGCGAGCTTGAGGTCGCGGCCGTTGCGCAGCGCCAGCGAGCGGATGTTCGCCGCCGAGTCCTGCTCCACCTTCTTGCCGAGAATGCCGGGGATGTCCTCCCCCTGCCCACCCACCGGGTGGGCCGCGCCGGTGTTGGTGCCGGGAGCCATGGCGGCGACGTCGGCGGACATCAGGATGAAGAACCCAGCCGAGGCTGCCTGCGCGCCACTGGGGGCCACATACACCACCACCGGCGTCCGCGCTCCCAGGATGGCGGTCGTGATGTCGCGCGTCGACGCCATCAGGCCGCCCGCGGTGTCGAGCTCGACGATCAGCGCCGCCGCGCCCGCGCGATCCGCCTCGCGGACAGCGTCCTCGACGACCTCCGCCGATACCGGATGAATGGCTGACTTCACCGTCACCACCAGGACCTCGGCGGCCGGCGCGCCAGGAGCCGCCGTCAGGGCGACGAAAGGTGCCAGCAACGCGAGAAGGCTGAGGATGAGGATCGGGACGGCCGCGGAGCGGGGTGCAGGTCGAAGAGAGCTCGGGCGGGACATAATCGTTTCAGGAGTATAGCAGGGGGGCCGGAATCGCCTTCGCCACCACCCTTCACGCTCAAGAACCCCTCAGGTGAGCCTAAGCAGGATGCTTAGCGTAGGGGCGGGTCTGGACGGTGGGTTGGGGGCTCGACCCGCCCTGGTGCGAACGATGATCTCGACCATGCAGGGCGGGTCGCGCCCCCTCCCACCGTCCAGACCCGCCCCTACGCTAAGCTAATTCAACGCCTCAATCGATCCACCACAGTCGCTTGTCCACCGTGGCGCCGACCTCGCGGTTCCGCACCACCTTCCTCCAGCCGTCCAGGTGAAGGTCGCGATGGTCGGGATGGATCACGGTTCCTTGCGCGTACACCTCGAGATGGCGCCACTCGCGGTGCCTGGTCTTGATGCGCCGGTCGATCGTGACGACCCCGTCGGCCACGTGCGGCCGGCCGCCGGGCCCGACCGGGCGGCGGTGCTTCATGGAACGCGGCCAGGCTCCCAGGTGGGCCGCGAGACGTTCCGCCTCGTCCGCCGAGAGCGGCAGGAAGAACCACTCGCCCTGCCGCTGGATACGCCCCGGCCAAAGGGTCTCCGCCTCGCGGACAGACCGGGGTTTGAGCGACTTGTGCGCCTGGGCGACCGTATCCCCCTCCTGAACCTGCGCCACGAAAAGGTGTAGGTCATCCATCCCGCACAGGAACCGGCGTTCCTCGGCGGGCGTCCAGAGCTCGAGACGAAAATCGTAGCGGGTCTCGGAGACGATGCGGCCGCCGGAGGCGCGGGCCCTCTCCTCGACCTCCGCCTGGCGGAGCCAGGGGGCCTTCTGCACGACCTGGAGAAACCGGCGGCGGGCCTCTTTCACGCGCAGCATGAGCTGGCGCAGAGACCCGTCGAACGAAAGCACCTCGATCTCGGTGTCGCGGGCTCCCGGCCAGATCCGGAAATACTCGCCGAACCGCGGGCTTTGGTGGATGTCCATCTGGAAAATGGACGGGCTCCTGGGTTCGATCGGGCCGCCGAGCAACTTGAGCCCGAGGCAACCTTGGGAAAACGACTTCTTCAACAGATCGCGCCGCCGCGCGCCGTCCGCACTTCGCATTGACATAGATCCCCCTTACCGTCGAGAAGACGGATTGGTCCTGGGTTTCGGAATGAAGGGAAACCGAAGGGTGGGATGCTTACGAGAGTGCGAACTGGAACTTCATGGCGGGTTGATGATAGCACATCCTCCGGATACTTAGCGTAGGGGCGGGTCTGGACGGTGGGTTGGGGGCTCGACCCGCCCTGGTGCGAGTCACGCCGAAACCACCCGCACCACCGGCGGCAGGCACCGAGCATCGTCACAGGCCTGATACGTAACCGCCAACCGATCAGTCCCGGAGACTTCCCCCGTGATCTCCACCCGGCCGGTGTAGACCGACAGCGGCTGGTGGGCGAAGGCGGCCGTCACTGGTTGGCCCTCCGGATAGGCGACGGCCCGTAACTCGCCGCCTTCGGCCTTCACCTCGGTGGGCACCAGGTACGGC
>DATIOS010000631.1:0-6802 GCA_035472915.1 Thermoanaerobaculia bacterium | reverse complement strand
TGTTCGAGACGCCGGGCGCGGCCGAGCGCCACGGCGTCCGTATCGATGCGCTCAAGGACGAGCCGCTCCTCGCCGCGTTGCCGGAGGCGCACCGCTACGCCGGCAACAGCTCCCGCCGCTTAGCCTCGAACTCCTCCCTGGAGATCAAGTTGTCGTCGAGGAGCGACTTGAGCTGGCGCAGGCGCTCGGCGCCTGAGGGGCCGGCGGCGATCTGGGCGGGGCCGGCGCCAAAACTGCCGCCGGAACGATACTGCTCGGCGGCCACCATGATCGTGCGCTTGAGCTCCAGGGGATTGGCGATGTTGGAGAAGCGGCTGATGCCCGTCTCGCTGGCGGTGTCGATCTCCACGTCGCCGTAGTTCAACAGACGCCCCCAGAGCGACTGGCGGTGCTCGATGTTGTTGATCTTGTCGAGCCGGGTGTCCATGGAACGCTTGCCGAGAATCCCGGTCTGGAGAATGACTCGGTGATTGGTCACCACCAGCTCGTAGGTGCTCAAACGAAACAGTCGCCAGGCGAGCATGAGCCCCAGGATCACGGCCAGCAGACCGACGATCATTGCAACCGTACCGTTCTTGAGCCCGAACCAGGCGAAGATCGTGAACGCCAGAATCACCGCCACCAGGGCCACCAGGGGCGCCTGGGTGAGGCGGGTGATGCGAGCCCGGTAGAGAATCTCTTCGCCGGGCTGGAGGTGGTCCTGAACGCTCATCGCAAAACCCTCCGCCTTCAGTCGAGCCGAGAAGCGATGCTACCGCACTCACCGCTGGAAGGCGTACGACACCTTGAAGAACAGCTCGCGGCCGGTGGGCTCCAGGCGGTCGTCCGGCGATAGGGCGCGTTCGTCGCCATAGCCAAGGAACAGCACGGTCTGCCAGTTGATTTTGTAGGCGAAGAGAGCCGAGCCGGTGAACGACTCGGTGCGACCGGCTTCGTCGACCTCGGTGCGCTGGCCGATCAGCCGCAGGAAGGCGCGTGAGGAGAACGTGTAGGTAGCCTTCAGCCGGGCCACGTCGGCGGTGAACAAGCGCAGGGTCTTGGGACCCGAGCCGGTGGGCGCCACGTCGAGCCAGCGGCGGCTGCCGTTGAGCGCCAGGGCCAGATGATCGGTGGGGCGCACGGTGCCCTGCAACGCCACCGTGACGCTGCTGGCGGGCCGCTGGCCCGCGACGTCCACGTCGTCGCCAGCTATGACGTTGAGCTGGACATCGCCGACGGTCTGCGACGGGCTGAGGCTCAACGTTCCCACGAAATAGTTGATGTCGAAAAGCTGATTGCCCGCCCGCACCCGGTCGCTGCGGTGCTCGATCTCGAGGAAGCTGTTCCAGACGCCCTCGAAATCGATTCCCGGCGCGACGCGACGCTGCACGAGACCGCCGCCATCCGTCGCCTCCAGGTTGCGCACGCGGAGGTAGGGGCGAATGCGGCGGACAGGACCGCTCTCCGGACGGGCCGTCCAGCCCACGATTCCCGTGGTGTCGCGAATCCCGACCTGGGGAAGGAAGCCGAGATCGGCACGGAAGGCGTCGCCGATATCCTGCAGTTGCAGCAGCCAGTCCCAGGTCTTGGAGCTGTGGCTCCAGATCGCGAAAGCGGCATGCGATTCGAGGCGGCGGCCGTCCCACTCGGTGGCCAGGTCGGGACGGTTGGGAGTCTGCGTGTCGCCATAGAGGAACTGGCCCCGGATCGTGTCGCGGTCCGATGGCCGCCACTCGAAGTCGGGCCCGAAAACCCGGTTGTGGCCGCCCCCTTCGACCTCCTTGTCGGTGAGGAGAAAGCTTGAATAGGAGGCGCCGAAGTCGCGCCGGGCGCGGCCGATGAACACCCGCGAGGAAAAATCCTGATTCGCGAATCCCGAGGCCAGCGGGCCGGGAAGGATGACGCTGCCGCCGCCGCGGTCGTCGGCGACGAGAGCCGTGTAGCGGATGCCGTCGAGCTGGCCCGTGGAGCGCACTCCCCAACTGGGCGACGTGATGGTGCGGGTGTAGACCGCCTGGATCGGGGTCGAAAACAAGTCGAGCCCTTCCAGGAAGAAAGGCCGCTTCTCGGGGAAAAAGAGGGCGAAGCGCTCGTTGGTGGAAATCTGGGCGACGTCGGACTCCACCTGCGAAAAGTCCGGATTGATGGTGGCGTCGACCGCCGTCACGGCGTTGGGATTCCACTTGGCGTCGAGCCCGCCGTCGAACTTCGTGCTGCCCGTAAGGCGGGAGCCGGGATCGCCCACCGCCGTTTGATCCAGCTTGCCCGTAGCGTAGGGAGCGAGCACGATGTGGTTGCCCGAGGGAAGGCCGGTGAGACCCACGATCTTCTGCTCGTGGCAGATGAAGCAGCTCGATTCCCGCGGCAGCTTGGAGTTGAACATCTGATAGCGGAAGTCGCGGGGATAGTTGCGGTAGAGCAGGATTCCCCAGGTCTGCGGGTCGGCCTTGCCGTAGCGCAGCGAGGAAAAGGGAACACGGATCTCCAGCCGCCAGCCGTCGGCGCCGATGCGGGCCGCCGAATCCCAGTAGAAGTCCGGCGAGTTGTCCTCGCCGCTGACGTCGCTGCTGATGGCGTCGTATTGGATGCCGCGGGGATTGGCCAGGAACATGGCGGCCGTCTTGCCGTCGTTCTGGGTGTCCAGGATGATGCCGCCATAGTCGGTATAGCTCGGCGTGTCGTCGTGATCGCCGTAGGGGGCGCGGATCTCCTTGGGATTGGGGTCGAAGAACTCGAAGGCGGCATAGAAGAAACGGTCGTCGTAGGTGAGCCAGGCCACCGTTTTCACCTTCGGCGGCACGCTGTCGCCCGGGTTCGTTTCGTAGAACGTGTCGATGCGAACGGCGCCCTTCCAACCCGGATCGTCGAGATTGCCGTCCACTTCGATGGGACCGGCGGCTCGGGTGATGTGGATGGTGTTGTCATCCGCCGCCGGCGTCTCGGCGGACCCGGACGGCAGAGCAAGGCCCAGGAGGCCCAGGGACATGGCGAGAAGAACGCGGACAGGCGGCGATTCGACCATTTGGGGATTCAATACGACCGAGGTCGTAAAGGGTTGCAGCCGGCGTGGGTAAAAAGTTGTAAAGGGTGGCCCGGCCATTGCACGGTTTCTCGCATTGCCATGGCACTGCGCCTTTTCGTTGTTTCGAATCGCCTACCCATCGTGCTGGAGAAAAAGAGCGGCGGCTGGTCCCTGAAACCCGGGTCCGGCGGCTTGGTGAGCGCCTTGGCGCCGGTGCTCTCCCACCGTGGGGGTATGTGGGTGGGCTGGCCGGGTCTCCCCCTGGAACGAGTTGGAGGGGATTGGGAGCAAGTGCTGGCGGCGGGATATCGCGAACGGGGCTGCGATCTCGTTCCGGTTCTCCTCTCCGAGCAGGAGGTCAAGGGGTTTTACGAGGGGTTCTCCAACGCCGTCCTCTGGCCCCTGTTTCACGACCTGCTGGGACGCTGCCATTTCGAGCCGGCCTTCTGGTATGCGTACCTGGAGGTCAATGAAAAATTCGCCGTCGCCGTGGCCGAGCACTGGCGAGAAGGCGACTTCATCTGGGTGCAAGACTACCAGCTCATCCACGTGGCGGAGCTGCTGCGGCGGCGCAACGAGAAGGCGCGGTTGGGCTTCTTCCTTCACATCCCCTTCCCGGCGTTGGACATCCTGCTCAAGCTGCCATGGCGCGGGCAGATCCTCAAAGCGCTCCTGGCCTACGACCTGATCGGCTTCCAGACTCCGCGGGACAGCCGTAACTTCCTCACCTGCATCCAATACCTGCTGCCGGAAGCGGAGATCCTGGACGAAGGGCGGGTCGCCGAGGTGCGGCTGGGCTCCCGCAATGTGCGGGTGGGAGCTTTCCCCATCGGTATCGACTTTCACGCCTTTGAGGAGACGGCCCGTTCCGCGGAGGTAAAGCAGCGGGCCACCGAGCTGCGGCAGCGTTTCGGACCTGCCCATCTCATCCTCGGAGTGGACCGTCTGGACTACACCAAGGGGCTGGTCGAGAAGCTCGAAGCCTTCCGCAATGCGCTGAAGCGTTACCCCGAGCTGCGCGAGCGGGTGGTCTTCCTGCAGATCGTGGTGCCCAGCCGCGAAGGCGTGGCCGAGTACCAGGCGCTGAAGGCGCACATCGAGCGGCTGGTGGGCGAGATCAACGGCGAGTACTCGTCTCCGGGCTGGGTTCCCGTCCAGTATCAATACAGGAGCCAGTCCCGGCGTGACCTGGTGGCCCTCTACCGCCTGGCCCGCGTCGGCTTCGTCACCTCCATCAAGGACGGCATGAACCTGGTGGCCAAGGAGCTCTGCGCCTGCCAGGTGGACGATTGCGGCGTCCTCGTGCTCTCCGAGTTCGCCGGCGCCGCGGCGCAGCTCCAGCGCGGCGCCCTGCTAGTCAATCCCCACGACATCGAAGGGATGGCCGACGCCCTCAAGATGGCCTTCGATCTGAGCGGTGAAGAGCGGCAGAGGCGCATGTCGGAGATGCGGGAGATCCTGCGCGAGCAGGACATCTTCTGGTGGGTGGACTACTATCTCCAGGCGGCCCTGGGGACGGTGCCGGACGACTTCCGCGCCCCCAAGGAGTACCTGCCGGCCTTGGACCTCGACGAGCTGTTGGAAGCCGGTTGAGCCGCGAGCCTGATCCCCCTGGAGTTTGATTCCAATCAAGATGCGCCCCTCCGCACTCGAACGCTGGGACGAAATCGCGGCCCGGCTGGAAGGCCGCCGTCCCGCTCTCTTCCTCGACTACGACGGCACCCTCTCCGCCATCGCGCCGCGCCCCGAGTTGGCGACGCTGCCGGCGGCAATGCGGGAGCTCCTGGGCCGGCTGGCGCGGGAGATGCCGGTGGTGATCGTCACCGGCCGCGGCCGGGAGGACGTGGCCGCCCTGGTGGGCCTGAGGGAGCTCGCCTACGCCGGCAGCCACGGCTTCGACATCGCCGGGCCACCGCCGGCGCCCGGCGCCCCGCCCCTGCGCCTGGAGGTCGGAGACGACGTGCCCGCACGGATCGGGCTCGCCGCCGAGCGGCTGCGGCAGGAGCTGGCGGACGTGCCGGGGGTCTTCGTCGAGCCCAAGGGCTTCGCCATCTCCATCCACTTCCGGCTGGCGGACGAGAGCGAGGTGCCGCGCATCGAGCGAGGCGTCGACGCCACGGTGGCCGCAGTCCCTGGCCTGTGCAAAGCCCACGGCAAGAAGCTCTTCGAAGTTCGCCCCGATCTCGATTGGGACAAGGGCCGGGCCGTCCGGTGGCTCCTCGACGCCCTCGATCTCGACCGGCCCGACGTCGTTCCGCTTTATCTCGGCGACGACCTCACCGACGAGGACGCTTTCCGCGCCCTGGGCGACCGCGGTGCCGGCATCCTCGTGTCTGAAGAGTCTCGCGACACCGCGGCGACCTATCAGCTCCGCGACCCGGAGGAGGTGCGGCGGTTCCTGGAGCGGCTGGAGATATGCTCCGCCTCCAACTTTGGAGCCAGAGCCTTGATTGAGATCGAAGCTGAAGCACCACCCGCGGCGACAGACCCAACAGTCGAATCCGGCATTCCCGGTGCCCTCGCCGGGATGAAGCCGGGCGAAGTGAACGTGCTGGGGCCCTTCGCCGTTCCTGGTTTCGTTTCGCGCCTGATCCGCATCTATCTACCTAGGAATTACCACCCCGAGGAACCTCATTTCGGCCTCTACCTTTTCGACGGCCAGAACGCCTTCGACGACGCCCCATCCTTCGCCGGCGGCTGGCACGTTCAGGACGCGGTCGAGGCGCTGGCGAAGTCCAAGCGGCCCGTGCCGGTGGTCGTCGGCATCGACCATGGCGGTGCGGAGCGGATCCACGAGCTCTCGCCTTTCACCGTCGAAGAAGAGCCTGGGAAGCTGGAGACCCTGCTTGACTGGATCACCGGCAACCTGATGCCAGAGCTGGAGGCGGAGTTGAAATTGATCCCCGGTCCGCTGGGCGCCGTGATCGGCGGCTCCTCGATGGGCGGGCTCGCCGCCTTCTGGAGCCACTTCCGTCACCCCGAGGCCTTCGGCGGCGCCCTGGCAATGTCTCCCTCGTTCTGGCTGTCGAACCAGGCCATTTTCGCGGACGTCGCAGCCCGGCCCCTTCCCCCCGTCTCTCGCCTCTATCTCGACGCCGGCGCCAAGGAAGACAAAGGGCGCGTCGTCGAAGCGGTCAAAGCCATGGCCGAGCGCCTCGAGCGCCGCGGCTACGACGCCGACAACTTGCTGTGGCGCGCCGACAAGCGGGGCACCCACAGCGAAGCCTGCTGGCGCCAGCGGCTGCCGCGGGCGTTGAGGTTCATGTACCGGCGGGGGTCATAAGCCCTCGCAGGAACGGGATGCTAGGAGCGAAGAAGAACCCGCCGCCCTTGAGGGTGACGACGCCGCTGAAGTCGAACCATACGCTCGGATCCTTCCCCCACTCCCGTGGCCAGAGCTGCGTGGCATCCTGCTGATACCCCGCCGTTCCGATCAGCGGATCGATTCCCGTTCCCGCGAAGGGGAAATCCACGTTGGCCCAGTTCCGGTGGAGATAGGCGAACTGGTCGTGGATCTTGCTCTGGAAGCAGAGGAACAGGAGCCCCTGCTTCCCGGTCCCCTCTGTGTAGGGAATGCCCCGCCGGGCAATCCGGCGGCCCTTGGCCTTGTCGTTGCGTGGATTGACCCTCCGTACGTGCGAGTGGAAGGGGCATCGGGAACCCAGGGGGTCCTTCACGTAATCGAAATCGTTGGACCAACCCGCCTTCCCGTGCTGGTCCTGCTCCTCTCCATACAATGCGAGAGGGGTGCCATTCTTGAAGCGGCCCTTGCCGTTGTTGTGGTAGAGCACGTTGTGGCCG
>DATIOS010000630.1:0-3061 GCA_035472915.1 Thermoanaerobaculia bacterium | reverse complement strand
TTTCACCGACAACACTGCGACAGTCACCCACACGCTCGGCTTTGACACCTTCCATGGCACGGTGACCACCCGTGGCGACGAGTTGGCGACCGGCGCGCTGGTTCTCGCGGATGGGCCGGCAGACCACAACGTGGTGCTCGTGGAGTTTCACCAGACCGATTACGATGCCACCCAACATCAGGTCACCTTCCTCGTCAAGCTTCTGCCCTCGTCGTACAGTGATTCGGATCTCGCGGCGTTCGTGCCCCGGCTGGTCACCAAACCGCCGACATCCTTCGGCGCCAGCAGCCTTTTCTGGAGCATCTGCCACTCTGGGGTCGTCGCTTGCTATGGCGGGTTTCAGAACACCGGTGGGCGCCAGACCTGCCGTACCGGCTGTGGCGGCCTCCCCGGGACCCATGGCTACAAATGGAGTTGGACGGCGCTCGCGTGCATTCCCAACCCCGACATTTCCGACCAGTGCACTCAAACCGTCTGCAACAACACCAGTGATTTCTGCCGCCAGAATCAGTGCATCGACTGGCGTCAGTGTTTCAGCCAGTAACGGACTTTGACTTCGGACGAGTTGCCGGGCGGCAAAGTCCGGGGTGCGCGGAGATCCCGACCCGGCCGCACCGACGGCAGCCTTTCTCGGGAGAGAAAGAGGAGGCTCCATGGCAGTTCTCGCGGCCCTTCAGGCCGCAAGGATGGGCTGCCCTTCTTTCCCAGGGCGTCGGCCTTCGGCCTCGGCCCTGGGCTGGGTTCTCTCGGCCCGTTGGGCCGGTAGGGACGCGAGCCGCGGGGAGGCCGGTCGGCGTTATCCAGGACCGCGAGGGCATTCCCGATCCCGAGACGCCCCACGGGGTTCCCCGGGGGCGTCTCTACAGTGGGGGGGACCGGTGTGGATTCTGGAACGATGACGCCTTTCCGAGACATCTGAAACTGATTGCGTAGATCGCACCTTGTCTGGCTCCCTCTTCTCCCGGTCGGCGGGAGGGCGATGGGAGAAGAGGGTTGGGGTGATGAGGGGTCTTCGGGAGGACCGTCCGCACGCTCCTCCCACGAACTACGAAACTCATCGTTGACAATACGACGACCTTCGTATATCGTCTCTCCATGGCTGAGATTCCCCGCCCCACCGACGCCGAGCTGTCCATCCTCCGGGTGCTGTGGCGCCGTGGCCCGAGCACCGTCAAGGAGGTCAACGACGAGCTCGCGCGCCGTTCTCCCACCGGCTACACCACGACTTTGAAGCAGCTCCAGATCATGACGGAGAAGGGGCTGGTGACTCGCGACGAGTCGCAGCGCGCCCATCTCTACGTGGTCCGGTTGCCGGAGGAGCAGACCCAGACGCAGCTCGTCGGGGATCTTCTCGATCGGGCGTTCGAAGGCTCGGCCAGCCGGCTTGTCCTGCGTGCCCTCTCCTCCCGGCCGGCGAAGCCGGAGGAGCTGGCCGAGATCCGTGAACTGTTGGATCGGCTCGAAGGAGAAACGAAATGAGCGGCACCGTGACGTTGTTGGCGGCCCCCGCGGCCCAGGCGATCGCCTGGGCCCTGGTTCACTTTCTCTGGCAGGGCGCCCTGGTCGGGCTCGTCGCCGCGGCGGCCCTGAGCCTGCTCAAAAAGAGCTCGGCCGCCGTCCGCTACGCCGTGGCCGCCGGCGCTCTCCTTCTAATGGTTGCGTTGCCAGTCGCGACGGCCGTTCGCCTCGCCAGCCCGCCGTCAACGACCTCCGTCGCATCTCCTCTTCGTCAAACCTCTCCCTCTTCTCCCGTCGGGTCTGGGGGGAGGCTGGGAGAAGAGGGCCGGGGTGATGATGGCCTTTCGGCCGCGATTCCCTCTCCCGTCCTGCCCTGGGTCCTCAGTCTCTGGCTGGCAGGTGTCGCCCTTCTCTCGGCGTATCACCTGGGTGGCTTCCGCCAGGCGCGGCGCCTGACGCGGACGGGCAATGCCCTGGGCGGAGATCTGGAGGCGACGGTTCGCAGGCTGTCGCGCCGCTTGGGCATCGCTCGCGCTGTCCAGCTGCTGGAATCTGCGGCCGTGCCGGTGCCGGCGGTGATCGGTTGGCTGCGGCCGGTGATCCTGGTTCCGGCGAGCGCGCTGGCCGGCCTCTCGCCGCGGCAGCTTGAAGCCGTCCTCGCGCATGAGTTGGCCCACGTGCGGCGGCACGACTATCTGGTCAATCTTCTGCAGGCGGCGGTGGAAACCCTTCTTTTCTATCACCCGGCGGTCTGGTGGGTTTCGTCCCAGATGCGGCGCGAGCGGGAGAACTGCTGCGACGATCTGGCCGTGGCGATCTGCGGCGACCGCCTGGGCTACGCCCGCGCCCTGGCGGACCTCGAAGGTCTGCGCGCTCCCTCGCCGCGCCTGGCCGTGGCCGCGGATGGCGCCTCTCTGCTCGACCGCGTCCGCCGGCTGGTGGGCGCTCCGGCTCCCCGGTCCCGCCGCTCCTGGCTGGCCGGCGTCGTCGCTCTATCTCTCCTTCCCGCCGGACTGACCTTCAATCTCACCCGCGGCGATGCGGTTCCTGATAGCGCTTCAACCGCTGAAGCGGCGGGCGAAGCGAGTCATGGCGCGGTCGACTCCCGCCAGGGAACCTGGTCGGCGGAACGCAAGGGCGACAAAGTCGATCTCGAGATGTCGATGAGTTGGGGCGGTGGAAAACATCGCTGGTCGAATGGGGAGACCTACGCCGCGAAAGACCTTCCCGGCCTCGCCGCCGGCCCCGACGTGCGCTTCGAGATGCGCCGGGACGCCGGGACCTTCCGCTTCGAAGGGAAATTCAAGGGCGATCAAGGCACCGGGTTCTTTACGTTCGCCGGCAACCCCGCCTACGTCCGCGACATGGCGGCGCTGGGATATAAAGTGACGGAAGATCGCCTCCTGGAGATGGCGACCCACGACATCTCCCTCGCCTTCGTCCGCGAGATCCACGACCTCGGCTATCGCGACGCCGCGCTCGACAAGCTGGTGGAGTTTCGCATCCACGGCGTGAGCCCGCAGTTCATCCGCGAGCTGACGGCGCTCGGATACAAGAACCTGCCGGCGGATCAACTGGTCCAGTTCCGGATTCACGGCGTGTC
>DATIOS010000629.1:0-2859 GCA_035472915.1 Thermoanaerobaculia bacterium | reverse complement strand
CCTCGGACCGCCGTCGCACTGACGGCTGCCCTGTTGATCTGCATGATCGGTCTTCAGCTCTGGATCTACCTCCATCGGGCGCAGCCGGCCAAAGATCTCATCCTCGTTCAGCCGAGCGCTTTCGAGGTCACCCGCGGTCCGGAAGATCCCCGGCATCCCATCTCGCTGTTCCTGAGTGACGCGACGGCCGTGCTCTCCCTGCCGGTGCCGGCCCGCTCGTCTTTTGCCGCCTACCGGATTGAGATCAGGACTCTGCGCGGCGAGCTGCGGCTCGCCGTAACGCCCGGACTGGTTCCCATGGCGTCGCGCACGGACGTTTCGGCGAGCGTCGAGGGAATGGAGCCGCCACGGCTCGTATCGTTCGGCCTTGCTCAGAACAGCCTTCCTTCCGGCGACTATCGTCTACGCCTCGTCGGCCGGCAGGGCGTTCGCGAAGAAATCCTCGCCGAGCATCGCCTGCGGATACGCAATCCCTGAAGACCTTATAATGTTGAGCCGAAAGTCCTCGATTCGCGGTCTCATCCGTCCGTCGCCCGGTGGGCCGGAGGGGGCTGCTCTCGCGGGAGGGATTCCTGGCGTTTGTCCGGCTGCGATGGCGTGGTCTGCTCCTTCCCCTGGCCGTTCTGGCCGGGGTAGCCGGCGCTTGCGACCGCTCGCCGGCCCCGAGCGCCTCGCGCGCTTCAACACCGTCTCGTCCGCCCGCTCCATCGGCGAAGGCTGGAATCCAGCGCACCTTCACTCTGGCGCCGGGGCCGGGCCGCCCGCGGCAGCTCTCGGGCGGTGAGGTCCATGGCTACGAGATCGATCTCGCCGCCGGCTCCTACCTCGCCGCCACGTTCGAGCAGCAGGGAGTCGACCTTGCCATTGGAGTTTTCGCTCCCGGCCATCACCGTCTCTACCGCATCGACAATCCGAACGGGAACCGAGGTCCTGAGGACGTTCACCTAGTCGCCACTTCCGCGGGACGCTATCGATTCGAGCTCACCGAAAGGAATGGCGCGCCTTCCGGAACCTATACGCCCGAGCTGCGAGCCGTGCGTGCTCCCACCGAAATCGATCGCAGCCAGGCGGCGGGAGACCTGGCGTTCTATGAGGCCAAAGAGATCGACGCCGATCCCGCGCGTTTCTGGGAATCCGTGGCGAAATACGAGCGATCGATCCTTCTCTTCCAGGAGGCGGGCGACCGATTCCATCAGGCCCATGCATACTTTCGGTGGGCGCGACTCGATCGGCGGCAGTCGCGGAGGCAAGAGGCTCTCGACCTCTTCGCCCGCGCCGAGAAGCTCTTCCAAGAGGTGGGTGCGCTTCACCTCTTGACGCTGGCGCTCAACGAACAGGGAGTTTGCGCCGAGGAGCTCGCGGATTACGAGCGGGCCTCGTCGTCTTACCGGCGCGCCCTCGAGCTGGCCCGCCGCACCGGGGATGAGAACGATCAGGCTGCCATCCTCCACAACTCGGGCAAGCTCTTGCAGCTTCAGGGACGTCCTTGGGAAGCCCTGGGCGCCTTTCGCGAAGCCCTTGCACTTTGGCGGCGCGCCACCGGCGACGACGCCAGGACCAACGAAGCGGAGACCCTGACGGGCATTGGCTGGGTCTACCAGTCCACCGGCGACTGGCAGCGAGCCATCGACGCCCACGAACAGGCCTTGCACCTGCGCAATCGGCTGGGCGACCTCGGGCTGCGCTCGGTTTCGCTCACCCAGATCGGCTCGGTCTGGGCCGCGGTGGATCCACGCCGGGCCTTGCCGTGGTTCGAGACAGCCCGCGACCTCCAGAAGGACGTTTCGGATGCGATGGAGAAGGCCGCCACCCTGAACGGGCTCGGTCTCGCCTACGTTGGATTGGAACGCTTTGACGAAGCGCAGGCGGCGTACCAGAAAGCCCTGGAGCTCTATCGCTCGCCCGTCGACCTCGGCGGCCAGGGAATCACCTGGACCAACCTCGGCTGGACCGCGGTGGGCCTGGGCAAGCCGGACGAGGCGACCCGGCGTTTCGAGACGGCATTGCACCTGGCTCGGCAGACGCGCAATCCCATGGCGGAGGGCCGGGCTCTCCTTGGCATCGCCTTCGCCGAGCGCCAGCGCGGGAACAATGCGCTGGCCCAGCTTCGAGCCGAGGATTCTTTGCGGATCGTCGAATCCCTGCGCTGGGCCGCCGCCCGGGCGGACCTTCAGACCTCCTATCTGGCCTCGAACGAAAGCGCCTACAGCTTGTTGATCCGCATCCTCATGGAGCGGCACCGGCAGCAGCCCGGAGGCGGCTTCGACCTGCAGGCCTTGGGGCGCAGCGAGCAGTCGCGCGCGCGTGTCTTGCTGGATGCCATGAAGGAGTCGCGGGATCTGGAGGAAACCATGCGATCGGCTTCTCCAGAGCTGCAGGCTCGGCATCGTGCTCTCCTCGACCAGGTAGGTGTTCTCGATTCCCGCCGGCGCCGGCTGGACTCTTCTCCCGCCGAAGCGGCTGCGGCGGAGCAGGCCCTGGCGGCGCTGCTCGACCGGTTGAGCGAGGTCGAGACTGCGATCCGCCGCCAAGGTCTGGAGGGCCGAGAAATGGCCCCTCCTCCCTCCGGAGTGGAAGGGTTGCAGCGGTCGCTCCTCGAGCCTGACACCCTCCTGCTCGAGTATCACCTCGGAAACCCGCAAAGTTACCTGTGGGCGATCTCCGCGAGAGGCGTCCAGAGCTTCGAGCTTCCAAGTCAGCAAAGCCTGGAGCCTCTCTTTCGCTCCGTCTACGAGGAGCTGGCTGGAATATCAACCGGCGGCGAGCCCGGAGTCTCTCGCAGCCTCGAGCTCAGCCGCATCCTCCTTGGGCCCCTGGCCAGTCAGTTGCGCGGCAAACGCCTGGTGATCGCAGCCGACG
>DATIOS010000628.1:0-13556 GCA_035472915.1 Thermoanaerobaculia bacterium | reverse complement strand
CAGCCCACGGGCCGTGAGAAGGGGGGCGGTCATGGCTTAGGCGCCTGTCCGCCCCCGCCCAGGACCCTCATCACCCCGGCCCTCTTCTCCCGCCCCCTCCCAACCCCCCACACCGGGAGAAGAGGGAGAACAGCCAGCAAGGAATTTGCGGACATCGATGACCTTGAGCCGATCGAGGACGTGAATCTCTGAGCTGCGACCTGCTGATCACGGCTCTCTCGTGTGCCGCGCCTTTCCGCGATCGAAAACTGGCTGTCTCCCGTCGGAAAACCTCCCCATCGGCCCAACGGGTCGAGAGATCCCAGCCCAGGGCCGAGGCCGAAGGCCGACGCCCTGGGAAAAAGGGCACCCCATCCTTGCGGCCTGAAGGGCCGCGAGAACTTACACTGGCTTCGCAACCGGGCCCTCAAACGCCGGATCAACGGTCTCGCGGCCCTTCAGGCCGCATAGCGTTGTCAATCTCTCCACCCAGGGCGTCGGCCTGCGGCCTCGGCCCTGGGCTCTGTTCTCCCGGCCCGTTGGGCCGGACGGGCCGGCCACTTTTTTGCCGCGAGCCTCCCCACGCCGCCGCCGACCGATCCCGGCCCGCCGTATCCTTACCTGGAACCAAAGTATCCATACCGTGTCCCTCCGATGCTTACCGAGAGCCTCGGTATCCTTACCGCGGGCCTCGATATCCTTACCGGGAGCGCCGGTATCGATGCTTTGTCCTTCCGATGCTTACCGGGAGTCTCGGTATCCTTACCGCAGGTCTCGGTAACCTTACCGGGAACGCCGGTATCGATACTTTGTTCCTCCGATGCTTACCGGGAGTCTCGGTATCCTTACCGCGGGTCTCGGTATCCTTACCGGGAGCCCAGGAACGGGTCTCTTCAGGGTCGCAGCGGGTACCGCGTCCAGGGCGTGTCGTAGACCACGATTTCGCTCCCGCCCATGGTGATGTTGCCGGGGATGTCCAGATGGTACACGGGCCGGAACCGCGGGTCGCGGGCCACTCCGGGCACCCAGGAAGGGAAGATCACCACGTAGTCCGGATGGCGCCGCTCGATGGCGGCCACCATGGCGTCGTTCCAGGGCACACCGGCCGCCACGGCCCGCTGCACCTCGCGGCGGATCTCCGGCGTCGCGATGCTCGCCAGGTCGACGATCGGGTTGGCCAGCAGGTACTTGATGGCGCCGATGTCGTTCACCGCCAGCATGGCCTCCGGCGGAACTCGCACCGCCAGCCACTGCGCGACAGCGACGTCGCTCTCCTGAACGTTCGCCACGTTCTGCACGTAGAAGCTTTCGCCCCGCAGAAGGTTGGCGAGGGTGGGCGCGACGGCGACGGCGATTCCGAGGGTGGCGAGGCCCGCGCGCAGAGGCGGCGAACGCAGCAGGTTGCCGGCGGCGCGGATGGGGCCTTCGAGGCCGAGGACGCCGAGGATCACCAGCACCGGAAAGAGGGGGAAGTAGTAGCGGCCGAAGTTGCCCAGCATCTGCGTCGGCCCGGGGGTGAGCACGGAGTAGGCGAGGGGCAGGCTGAACAGCCAGAGGGCCGGCAGCAGACCGCGCTCCCGAGGCGTGCCCAGGCGGGCGGCCAGGGCCAGAGCCCCCGCTCCGGCGAACAGGGTCATCCACGGCTGGGGCTGAAAGAACAAGCTCAGGACGTTGACCAGGTAGCGCTCGTTGGGCAGCAGGCCGTGCGCGCCGCCGCCGCCCTTGGCCGCCCAGGTGGTGGGCAGCACGGAACCGCCGGCCCAGGCATAGAAGAGGCACGGGCCGGCCAGGGCGCAGACGGCGAAGGCGACTCCCAGAAGAAGCGTCCGCGGCGAGGGGGCGCGCCAGCGGCGCTCGGGGTCTCCGCCGGGGCCGCCGGAGAAAACCAGGAAGCGATCCACGAAGGCGAGCCCGAGCAGCAGGATGGCCTCGGGGCGCGCCAGGGCGGCAACGGCGAGGACGCCCGCCGAAAGGGGCAGCCGGCCGGGCTGGCCGAGGTCATTGCGCTCGCGCAGGTGGAGGATCATCCCCCACAGGGAAAGCAGGATGAAGAGCGGAATCTCCATGCCCGAAAGGGCGGACCACACGAGCCAGCTCGTCGCCAGGGTGAGCCCCGCCGCCAGCGCCGCGAGCCCGGGAGAGAGGCCCAGCTCGCGGCCCAGGCGCCGGGTGGCTTCGACGCCGGCGAGATAAAGGACGATGCCCAGGGTCTTGGTCCATACGACGACGCTTCCCGGCAGCAGGAAGAGGAGAGAGAGCAGAGCCGTCCACAGCGGGGCGGTGGAGCCCGTCACGAGCTGCCCGGGGTTGTAGGAGAGACCGAGGCCGTGGGCCAGATTGCGGGCGAACTGCAGATGGATCCAGCTGTCGTCGAGCGGAAATCCCAAGCCGCCCTTGAGGCGGGCGACCTCAGCCAGCAGATAGCGCAGGCTTACGACCGCGCCGGCCAGCACGAGGAGCGGCCCGGCCGGGAAGGGCCGCTTGGGAGGGGCATTGGGAGATGTCATGGGCGGCTTGGCGATTCAGTCGAAGTCCAGCGAAGCATACACAACTGGCGGCGACGGGTTTATGATCGCGGGTCCCATGACTCTCACCGCTCTCGCCGCTCGACGCCGGCAGGCAGCCCGGATCGCCCTGTACTCCAGCCTGGTGCTGGTTGGAGGCTTCACCTTTGGCCTCGTGAAGCTGCTCGACCGTCCGCTCAAGTCCCATCGCACCGAGGAATGGTCGAAGCGCAACTACGCCGCCATGCCCGAGGTAAAGCTGCTGCAGAAGTACGCGCAGATCGACACCAGCGAGACCACGGGCGACGAGATGGCCGGCGCCCAGTTCCTGGCTCGCCAGTTCGCCGCCGCCGGCATTCCCTACCGCATCGAGGCCGTGGGACCGAAAAAGGCCAACCTGTACGCCTGGCTGGAGGGCAAGGACCGCCATCCGCTGGTGCTGCACAACCACCTCGACGTCTCGGCGGTCGATCCCAAGGAGTGGTTCTCGCCGCCCTTCGAGGCGCGAATCGACGGTCCCTGGATCTACGGCCGCGGCGTCTTCGACATGAAGAGCATCGCCATCTCGCAGATGCTGGCGATGATCGACCTCAAGAAGAGCGGCGTGCCGCTCCGGCACTCCGTCCTCTTCCTGGCCACCAGCAGCGAGGAGCGGGGGAGCCGTCTGGGAGTGCGCCGCATCCTCCAGCTCCACCCGGAAATGGTCCGCAACTTCTGGGCCGTGCTCACGGAGGGTGGAGTGGTGGAGGCCCGGTCTCGCGAGGAGATCAAGTTCTGGGGGACGGAGGTCGCGCAGCGCCGGTACGCCGACCTCATCGTCTGCGGCAGCGACCGCGAGCCGCTCGACCAGCTGCGCAAGGAGCTGAAGGAGATCGGGCCCACGGAGACCGATCTGCGGCTGACCCCCGAGGCCGCGGCGACCCTGGCCGCCTACGGTCCGACCCGCGACCGCGCGGACCTGCGGGATCTCATCACCCATCCCGAGAAGGTGATGACGGACGTCGCCGCCTACCGCAAGCTGCCGGGTTACCTGCGCTCCATGCTGCGCAACGAGGCGGTGCCGTTCAACGTGGAAGCGGCGCCGGGCGGCGGCTATGAGCTGCTGATCAAGTTCCAACTCCTGCCGGGGGAGGATCTGGCGGCCGTGCGCGACAAGCTCGTTCCGCCCTGGATGACCTTCGGGCTGACCACCCGGCTCGACGAGCCCGACTCCGCCCGCGGCGGCAGCCCCGCAAATCACCCGGTATTCCTGAGTCTCCAGGCGACACTCCACGAGAGCTATCCAAACGCTCCGCTCGGCCCCTATTTCCTGCCGTGGACCGCCACCGACTCCCGCTTCTTCCGCACCCTGGGCGTGCCGGCCTACGGCTTCTCGCCGTTTCTCATCATGAACACCGACACGCTGCAAGTCGACGCCGCCAACGAGCGTTTCGCGCTGCCGGGTTTCGTCGACGGCGTCGCTCTGTACATCCGTGCGGTTCGCCGCCTGGTATCCGACACTTAGTGGACGGGGCTGGTGGCAAATTTTGTCGCTTTTAGAAAACAATCCGAAGAAAACAAAGGACTTACTGGACGAAGGCGCCTGGCATTGATCGTGCTCTAGTAGTAAGCCAACCAGGCTAAAGCTAGCCGAAAGGCTCCGCGGATTTCCCGGGGGCAGGAGTCAAGACTACTAGAGGGGAGGAGACCCTACATGTTAATGAAGATCCGTAATCGGCAGAAGGGCTTCACATTGATCGAGCTGCTGATCGTGGTGGCGATCATCGGAATCATCGCGGCCCTGCTCATCCCGAACTTCCTGGACGCGCTCCAGAAGGCGAAGCAGAAGCGGACCGTGGCTGACATGCGCAACACGGGCACCGCGATGTTCTCGTGGCTGACCGACCAGGTTGGCGCGGCAGCCGCCGGCGCGGCGGCCACCACGGTCGATCTCAGCTCCACCTATGGCACGGCGCTGACGGCCGGAGCCATCACCACGTTCTTGGTGCCGCAGTACCTGCAGAGCATCCCGGATAAGGACGGCTGGAAGAATACCTATTCGTACTGGCTGAACACGACGAGCGTCCTGTCGAGGACCGTCCTCGCGGTTCGCTCCAATGGCCGTGACGGCTCCTCCAGCACCAACGCGTACAGCGTCACCGGCTTCGAGCCCACCGACTATGACCAGGACATCGTCTGGGCCGATGGCTTCTTCGTTCGCTGGCCGCAGAAGACGAACTAGCCTTCAACGCAGCTTCCGACAGATTCGCCGGGTCCGGGAGGGTCGCTTGCCAGCGGCCCTCCTTTTGCGTTCTGCAAAGCACTGATTTCTGACACTTTGTGGTATCCGCTACTGGCAAATTTTGTCGAGCTGGAAAGGGAACTTCAAGAGAACAAACGACTTACTGGCCTGGGCTCCTGGCATCGACCCTGCTTTGTTCCCGGGTGACCAAGCTCCGCGGATATCCCGGGGGCAAGAAGTGAAAAACGAGGGGAGGAGACCCTACCATGTTGATGAAGATTCGTAACCGGCAGAAGGGCTTCACGCTGATCGAGTTGCTCATCGTTGTCGCCATCATTGGCATCATCGCAGCCCTGCTCATCCCGAACTTCCTGGACGCTCTCCAGAAGGCAAAGCAGAAGCGGACCGTGGCCGACATGCGCAACACCGGCACCGCGATGTTCTCGTGGCTGACCGACCAGGTCGGCGCGGCTGCCGCCGGCGCGGCTGCCACCACGGTCGACCTCGGCACCGGCTATGGCACGGCGCTGACGTCCGGCGCCATCACCACCTTCCTGGTGCCGCAGTATCTGCAGAGCATTCCGGACAAGGACGGCTGGAAGAATACCTATTCGTACTGGATGAACACTGCCAACGTGCTGGCTCAAACCGTGCTGGCGGTTCGCTCCAATGGCCGCGACGGCTCCTCCAGCACCAACGCGTACAGCGTCACCGGCTTCGAGCCCACCGACTATGACCAGGACATCGTCTGGGCCGACGGCTTCTTCGTCCGCTGGCCGCAGAAGACCAACTAATCGATCCGCAATCTTCGGCTGGTCTTGAGGGGGGCGCCTTCGGGTGGCCCCCCTTTTGCTCTCCAGATCTCTCGAATGCGCCGCCACCGTTTCGCCATCGTCCTTCCCCTGCTCTGGCTGCTGCTGCCGGACCTTCGGGCGCCCGCCGCGAATTCCGCTCCGGTGCTGCCGGAGGCGGCAGACTGGCTGCAGCGGTATGTCCGCATCGACACCTCCAATCCACCGGGCAACGAGCAGCAGTCGGCCAACTTCCTGGCCGGCCTGTTGCAGAAGGAAGGCATCCCTTCCCAGGTCGTCAAGACTCCGGAAGGCCGGGCCAATCTCTGGGCTCGCCTCGCCTCGCCGGCGAGCGGCGGCCACGCCGTCCTGCTGCTGCATCACATGGACGTCGTACCCGCCGGTCCCGGATGGACCGCCAAGCCGTTCGCCGGCGAGGTTCGGGACGGTTTTCTCTGGGGCCGTGGCACGCTCGACGACAAGAGCCTCGGCATCGTCCAACTTGCCGCGCTGGTGGACCTCAAGCGCCGCCGCGTTCCTCTCGCCCGCGACGTGATCTTCCTCGCCGTGGCGGATGAAGAGAACGGCGGCCTGCGCGGCACGGCCTGGCTTCTCGCTCAGCATCCCGAGCTCTTCCAGGGTGTGGAGGCGGTGATCGGCGAGGGAGGACGGAGCCAGACGGGAGCGGGCGGCAAGCTGCTGTGGTGGGGAATCGAGGTGTCGCAGAAGCGCCCGCTCTGGCTCGAGGTCTCGACCTCCGGCCGGGGCGGTCACGGCGCCGGCTTGAACCCCGAAAGCGCCAGCCATCAGCTCATCAAGGGCTTGGCCCGCCTGCTCGGCGCGCCGCCGCGGTTCCGCGTCAGCCCGCCGGTGCGGGATTACGCCAAGGCCATCGCGCCGCTCCAGAACCCGCATTGGCGGCGCGTCTTCGACAACATCGATGCCGTCATCGGCGAGGGCGGACCGAAGGAATTCCTCATGCCGGGCATGGCGAACCTTTTCCTCGACACCGTGCAAGTGACCGTGCTGCGGGGAGGCGAACGGATCAACGTCATTCCGGAGACCGCCACGGCGCGCCTCGACATCCGGCTGCTTCCCGACACCGATTCCGGAGCCTTTCTCAAAGACGTCCGGCGCCTCCTGGGCCCCGGCTTCGAGATCAAGGTGCTGGTGACCTCATCGCCGTCGCCGCCATCGCCGGCCTCCGGCCGCCTCTACCGCGCCATGGAGCGAGCCTTGAAAACCGAAAGCCCGGTGGTGCCGACCTTCATCGCCGGCTTCACCGATTCCCGCTTTTTCCGCGAGCGGGGAATTCCAGCCTACGGTTTGTCGCCCTTCGTGCTGGGCCCGGAGGATACGCAGGGGATCCACGGCACCAATGAACGGATCTCATTGCGGGAGCTGGATCGCGGAGTTGTTCGAATGCGCCAGATTCTATTTTTCTATGTCTCGGCAGGCAGTGACAGCCGATGACTACCGCCTGACGTTTTTTGCCATCCGGCTCGACTCGGGAGATCCGTGAAACTCCTTTGTTTTCCAAGGCTTGTGAGGATGTGTCCGCTGGCACGTCCCTTGCCCTGAGAGTGGGTCATCGATACCATGGGGGGAGAATTGATCATGAAGCGTAGACTCGCGGGAAAGCAGACGGGCTTTACGCTCATCGAGCTTTTGATCGTTGTGGCGATCATCGGCATCCTGGCCGGCATTTTGATCCCGAACCTTCTGGACGCCATGCAGAAGGCGAAGCAGAAGCGGACGGTGGCCGATATGCGGATTACCGGTACGGCCATGTTCTCCTGGTTGACCGACCAGGTGGGAGCGGCGGCGGCCGGGGCGACGGCCACGAGCATCGACACCGCCAGCTACACGTCGATCACGCTCGCGAATCTCGAGGCGTTGCTGATTCCGGCTTATCTCGAACACGTCTCGGATCTCGACGGTTGGAAAAATCCTTATAAATACTATCTGGACCCGGTCAACGTGCAGTCCCAGCGTCTCCTCTTGATCGCCAGCGGCGGCCGGGACAACAGCTCCATCACCGGCACGTATACGGTGAACGGTTTCGAACCCACGGATTACGATCAGGACATCATCTGGGCTGACGGCTTCTTCGTCCGCTGGCCGCAGAAGTAGGTTTCGGCTGCTACGGCTGGACCTAGGCGGGATAGACTCCGGCGCAATGCGCCACCGGGTCGTCACGATCCTGCCAGCCGTCCTCGCGCCGGTCTGGCTCCTGAGCCTTTTCGCGCCCGTGCTTTCGCCGGCACGGGCGCTGGCCAATCGGGACATCCCCACTTTTCATCTCCCGTTGCGTACCGCCTTCCGGGAGCTGGCGGCCTACGGGCTGCCGCAGTGGAATCCCTGGCTGCACGGCGGCCAGCCCATCCTGTCAAACCCCAGCTACGCAGCTTTCTATCCGCCGAGCTGGTTGGTTCTGGCCGTGCCTCCGGCCTTCGCCTTGAGCCTGCTGGCGATTCTCCATGCGGCCATTGCCTTCGCGGGGGCGTGGTTCCTGGCCCGCCGGCTCGGCTGCGGGCGAGGAGCGGCGGCTCTCGCGGGCGTCGGCTTCTCAGGGTGCGGCGCCTACCTGTCCTTCTTGAGCGCTTTCAATCTCTTCTGGGGGATCACCTGGCTGCCCTGGGTGCTGTTTTGGGGAGAGGCCGCGCTGGCGGCGGCTCCGGGAGAGCGGTGGTGGCGGCCCGGGCTGCTGGCCGGGGGAGCCTTGGGTCTGGCACTGCTCAACGGCGAGCCGGCGACGGCGATGATGAGCGCCTTCGGCCTGCTGGCGTTGACCGCGGACGCGGCAGTGCTCCACGGTCGCCAGACGGCGAGGACAACGGCGAGGACAACGGCGAGGACAACGGCGAGGGCAGCGGCGAAGACGGCGGCGCGAGTGCTGGTGCCGCTCCTTCTTGGCGGAGCTTTGGCCGCCGTGCAACTCGTGCCAACCCTCAGCCGGCTGGCCGAGTCGCCGCGGCGCGGGTTGGCTTTCGCTACCGCCGCCGACTGGTCGTTGCCGCCGGCGCGGCTGATCGAGATCGTCTTTCCTCGGTTTTTTGGCGATGGAGCGAGAAGACTGGAAGGGCTTTTTTTCGGCTGGACGCTCAACGACGGCCACTACCCGTACGTCGAGTCGCTCTATCCGGGCCTGCTGCTGACGGTCCTTGGGGTGGCAGCCCTGGCGCGCGGCGGCATCCCGCGGCGCGGCGCCTGGCTGCTGGCCGTCACCGGCGGTTGGTTTCTGGCGTTGGGGCGCCACAACCCTGCCTACGGGTGGCTGCGCAAGGCGTTCCCTCCCCTGGCCGTCCTGCGCTACCCGGAGAAGTTCGCCGTCCTGAGCGTTCTCGTGCTTGCCATTGCGGGCATTCTCGGCTGGCAGAAGCTCCTCGCGGAACGCGGGGCCGGCCGGCCCGAGAGTGCCGGGCTCCCCTTTGCGGTGGCGCTGGTTGTGTTGGCGGGCGCCTCGGCGTTGGCACTCCTGCTGTGGCTGGCGCCCGGGCTTGCCGCGCGCTTCATCGCCAGCCACGCCGAGCCCGGCCCGAGCAGCGCCGCGGCGGATGCCGCCCGCCTGGTTTACCTGCGCGGCGAGAGCTGGATCGCCATCGCCACGGCGGTGGGCATCGCAGCCCTGCTGGCGCTCTGCCGCTGGAGCCGTTCGCCGCAGCGCCTGCTCCAGGGGTTGGCCCTGGTCCTCCTGGCCGCGGACCTCTGGCACCAGGAGCATGGACTTGTGAGGACCGTCCCTACGGCGATCTATCGCACGCCGCCGTCCCTGGCCGCGGGCCTGCTGCCGGCGCCCAACCGGATCTTCCTACAGCCGACCGGGGCGGACCCGGTCGACCTGATGCCCGTGCAGGGTGATCTTCAGTCGGTGATCGCGCGCAACAAGGTGGCCACCCTCCAGCCCTACTCCGCCCTGCTGTGGGACATTCCCTATGTCTTCGAGGTCGACTTCGAGCTGATGCTGACCCGCTGGGGCCAGCGGGCGACGGACGTCTTCCAGACCGAGTGGGCTCTACCGCAGAGGGGCTACCGGTTTCTTGGCGTGTGGAACGTGGGCGACGTCTTCCTTCACCGGCCGGTGGCGGAGCAGCAGGCGATGCTGCGGGATCCGGCGGTGATGCCGGACTCGGGTGCGGTGTCCTGGCGCCGGGTGGCCAATCCCTACGTGCTGCCGCGTTTCCGCTTCGTGCCGCGGGTGACTTTCCACCCCACCTATGCCCAAGCGCTGACCGCGGCCCGGGCCCTTTCCTGGAAGGTGGCGCGGGACGAGCAATGCGTCGGTCAGCCGTCGCGCAGTCTGACCTACGCGCAGCCGCCGCAGCCCTTGGAGCTGCTGGATGAGGGCGGGCGGATCCGGCTCCGCTACCGGGCGGCGGAAGGGGCTTTCCTCGTCGCCGCCATCAATTTCGACCCAGGATGGCGGGCAAGCCTGGAGGGCGGCTCGCCGCTGGCCCTCTACCCGACCGCCGCCTCACAGATCGGTGTCGAGCTGCCGGCTGGCGAGCACCGCGTGGTGCTCGAGTACCGGGAGCCGCTCCTGGTAGCCGGTGGCGCCATCACCCTGGCCGCTCTCGGCGCCGGAATCGCGGCCTTCTGCTGGCCCTGGCGGTCCGGGTATCGCCCGGCGGCCTGAGAAAACCGAGCTGCAGGTCATGACGATGCCTCAGGACAGGTCGCAGCTTCGGCAATGGCTCGCTCGCGCCTGGCCGCCGGTTCTCTTGGGGACGGCCTGGGTGCTGAGCCTCCTCGCACCGCTGCTGCGGCCGAGCCTCGTCCTGGCCAACCGCGACGTCGCCAATTTCCATCTGCCGCTGCGGCTCACCTTTCGCAACCTCGCGGCCTTCGGCCTGCCGGTGTGGAACCCATTTCTCAACGGCGGCCAGCCGATTCTTTCGAATCCCAGCTATGGCGCGTTCTATCCGCCGAGCTGGTTGGTTTTTGCCGTGCCTCCTTACTATGCCTTGAGCCTGCTGACCGTTCTCCATGCCGGGCTCGCTTTCGCCGGCGCCTGGTTTCTTGCCCGCCGCCTGGGCTGCGGCCGGGGCGCGGCGGCCCTGGCGGCGGTGGGATTTTCGGGCTGCGGGGTCTTCCTGTCCATGCTCAGCGCTCTCACCCTGCTCTGGAGCCTGGCCTGGTTGCCCTGGCTCCTGGTCTGGGCGGACGAGGCCCTGCGCGCTCACCCGAGCGAGCGGTGGTGGCGTCCGGCCCTGATCGCCGGCGGCATTCTGGGCCTCCAGATCCTCAACGGCGAGCCTTCGACGGTGGTGCTCAGCGGTCTGGCCCTGCTGGCTCTGGCAGTCGCGGCGGTGCCGGCGGCAGGATGGCGTGCCGCCCTGCGGGTCCTGTTGCCGTTCGCCTTTGCCCTGGCCCTGGCCGCCATACAGCTTGTACCGACGGCCTTGCGGCTCGCTGACTCGCCGCGCCATGGGCTCTCGGCCAGCCAGGCGACGCTCTGGTCGCTGCCCCCGCAACGGCTGGTGGAGATCGTCTTTCCCCGCTTCTTCGGCGATCCGGCGCGGGACATCGAGGGGCGCTTCTTCGGCTGGCAGCTCAACGATCTGCACCACCCCTATCTGGAGTCGCTCTACCCCGGTTTGCTGTTGGCCGTGCTCGGCGTGTCGGCGCTGATTGGCGGTGGAATTCCCCGGCGGGGAGCGTGGGCCCTTGCGGCCGCCGCCAGCCTCTTCCTTGCCCTCGGCCGTCACAATCCGGCCTATGAAGGGCTGCGGCGGACGGTGCCGATCCTGGCGGTGCTGCGCTTTCCGGAAAAGCTCGCCGTGCTGGCGGTGCTGGCCCTGGTGGTGGCGGGGTTCCTCGGCTGGCAGCGGCTGCTCGACGAACGGCAAGCCGGAAGGCCCCAGGCCGCCGACCTGCCGCTCGCCTTGTCGTTGGTGGTCCTGGGTTTCGCCTCGACCCTGACGGCGGTGCTCTGGTTCGCTCCAGGCGCGGCCGAATGGTTCATCGCCAGCCAGAGCGCCCTGACTTCGGATGCGGCGAGCCGAGCGGCGGGCCTGGGGTATCTGAGGATGGAAGGCGTGGCCGCGATCGCTACCGCCGCGGCCGTCGCCGCGCTGCTCGCGCTCTGTCGCTGGCGGCGGCCGTCGAGCTTTCTGCTCTCGCTGCTGGCAATCGCTCTTCTGGCCGCCGATCTCTGGCACTACGGCCATGGGCTGTTGCGGACCCTCCCGGCCTCTCTCTACCAGACTCCGCCGCCGCTGGCACAGTCGCTGCTGCCCGCCAGCGATCGAATCTTCTTCGAGGAGAGCATCGAGGGCAGGCTGATGATTCTGCCCCCCGGCGGGGACCCGCGGACGATCGTGCACCAGACCTTCGTCGTCCGCCTGTCGCCTTACGCGGCGCTCCTCTGGCAGATTCCCTACGCCTTCAACCGGGACTTCGACCTCATGCTCACCGGCTGGGGAAGCAAGGCGGCGGACGTCCTCAAGGACGAGCGAGGGAATCCGGAGGCCTTCTACCGCTACCTCGGCGTGTGGAACGCCGGCACCCTGCTGCTGGCGAGGACGAGCCCGGACCAGCCACCGGCGGCGGCGGGACCCGAGGTCCAGAAAATGCGCAAGGTCCGGAACGCCTTCGTGCTGCCGCGATTCCGCTTCGTGCCGCGGGTGACTTTTCATCCCAGCGAGGGCTCCGCTCTCGCCGCCGCCCGCGCCGCAGGGTGGAACGTCGGCCGGGAGGAGCATGTCGCCGGGTTGGGCAGGCCGCCGCAAACCCTGGTCTACCGGCGGCCGCCGCGGCTGCTGACCACCGCCGACGAGGGCGGCCGTATCCGGTTCGACTACCAGGCGGAGGCGGGGGCGTTCTTCGTCGCCGCCATGACCTTCGACAAGGGCTGGCACGCGCAGGTTGACGGCAAGCCGGTTGCCGTTTTTCCCACCGCCGCTTGTCAAGCCGGAGTGCAACTGCCCCCCGGCACTCACCGCCTCGAGCTCCGGTATCGCGACCCCACAGTGCCGCTCGGCACCGCGGTCAGCCTGGTGGCGCTGATCGTGGGAACCATCGTCTTCCGCCGCCGGCAACTCCCCTTTTTGAGGCCATGAGGGGCAGGAGCGCATGAGCTTCGCGCGAAGCAGATTCTTTTCCGCACTGCAGCCAGCGCTGCTGGCGGCAGCCTGGGTCGTGAGTCTGCTCTCGCCCCTGCTTTCGCCGCAGCGGGCGCTGGCCAACCGCGACATCGCCGCCTTTCACCTCCCCTTGCGTTTCGCCTTCCGGGAGCTCGCCGCCTTCGGCCTGCCGCTGTGGAATCCGTGGCTGCACGGCGGCCAGCCCCTGTTGTCGAACCCCAGCTACGGCGCCTTCTATCCGCCGAGCTGGTTGGTGCTTGCCGTGCCTCCCTTCTACGCCTTGAGCTGGCTCGCCTTGCTGCACGTGGCCGTCGCTTTTGCCGGCGCCTGGCGGCTGGCGCGCCGGCTGGGTTGCGGGCGCGGCGCCGCGGCGCTGGCCGGAATCGGCTACTCCGGCTGCGGCGCGTACCTTTCGCAGCTCAGTGCCTTGACGCTGCTGTTGAGCCTGGCCTGGCTGCCCTGGCTCCTGGCCTGGGCGGACGAGGCGCTGCGCGCCGGGCCAGGCGAGCGCTGGTGGCGGCCGGCGCTGCTGGCGGGGGGAGCCCTGGGCCTGCAGCTACTCAACGGCGAGCCGTCGACTATGTTCATGAGCGGTCTCGCGCTGCTGGCTTTTGCGGCCTCGGTGGCGGGGCGGCAGCCAGGCGCATGGCCGCGGTTCCAGCGAGCGCTGCGATTGCTGGTGCCCTTCGCCTTCGCCTTGGCCCTGGCGGCGGTGCAGCTCCTGCCCACTCTGGGCCGGATGGCGGACTCGCCGCGGCGAACGCTGGATGCCAAGCAGGCCATGAGCTGGTCGATGCTGCCGCAACGCCTGGTCGAGGTCGTCTTGCCGCGCTTCTACGGTGACCCGGCCCGCGTTTCAGAGGGCCTGTTCTTCGGCGGCAAGATCAGCGATGGCCATTACCCCTACGTCGAGTCGCTGTACCCGGGCTTGCTGCTGGCGGTGCTGGGAGCGGCGGCTCTGCTGGGTGGCCGCATC
>DATIOS010000627.1:0-6402 GCA_035472915.1 Thermoanaerobaculia bacterium | reverse complement strand
TGACCAGGTTGATCTCCAAGGCGACCGGTCCGGCGGCGCGGGAAGGGCACCATCCGGCCTTGCCGGTCATGGCGCGGAGCACCGGGCCCGAATCGGCTTCATAAGTGATGTCAACCCCGTGGCCGATGCGCTGGGCGCCGGCCGTGCAGACCGCGGCGCCGATGTGGAAGCGGAGATCGTTGGGAGGCACCAGCCCCTCGGCAAGCTCGCCCGCGTGGAGGGCACGCCCCACCTCCGGGTAGATCCTCCCCAGGTTGCCGAGGAGGTTCATGTGGGGCATATAGTCGATACGCGACACATAGCCGTCCTCGGCGGCCACGATGTTGATCCCCACGAGGTTCCTGCGGTCCGCGTGAGAGGCGGCGAACCCGAGCAGAGCCTCCTGGCAGATGATGATCGGAGCCAGGCTGCGATGGGTCTCGATCTGCCGGCGCACCGTCACCTCGCAGCCCGGGGCCGCCGGTTGAGCGTCGCAGCCCAGGAGCTTCGAGCTCGCGTCGAGCTGGCCAGCCATGGCGGCCGCGGTCTGCCGGCCCAGGGCTTCGGCGGCGGCCAGCACCGTCTTGCCATCGCTGCCGATGGCCGCCGGAGCGAGCGGCCCCGCCATCAGTTGCTGGCAGAAGGCGCCGCCGGTCGACGAATCTCCCGCGGCGAACAGCGCCTGGAAGGCGCTGAGCGCGTCCCCGAGCGGTCTTACGGACGAGGACATGCTCTCGATGTAGAGCACGTTCTCCCGCGAGGCCTGCTGTCGCAGTTGCGCGAGGATGGAGGCCGAGTCGGCCGTGGCGGGGCCGGTCTTGCCGAAGATGGCGAAGAAATGGTCGTGCGCCGCGAGGGTCCCCCACGGCTGGCCGCGCATGGAGAGGGCGTTGACGACCCCATCATACTGGTTGCTGTTCGAGCACAGGCAGCAGGCAGGAACGAACGAACCGGTCAACGTCTTGGAGCCGCTCACGCATTGCGCCGCAGGGGTCGTGCAGACACTGGAGTCCGCACAGGCCTTGCAGTCGGCCGTCATGGCGGAGACCGGGATGCCGGCACTGCTTCCCGGCGGAGTCCCCGCGCACTGGGCGAAGGCCGAGCTGGCGAGATCCACGGAAAGGCCCTCATAGCTCGCCAGTTGGATCAGCACCTCGGGGTAGACCGCGCCCGTCAGATGGTGATGAAGGTCACCGCCCTTGGGCATCGCGAGAAGAAAAGCCCGCAAGGCGTTGGGGTCCCGGCGGGCCACCTGGAAAGCCGCGTCGACCGAGCGAGGACCGCCCGCGGGCGCGGTCACCGGAGCAGGGCCCTGACTACAGGCCGATAGCACGAGAGGAACGAACAGCGTAAGGAAACGGCGCACGGGGGCCTCCTTCCCGGTTCAGTACGACGAAACGATGCGCGGATCTTCGCTCAGATTGGGGCCGGAGGCCAGAGGGGTCGCTTTTCGGCCCGCGCTCGCCGCCGAGATGCTGGCCGAGGTGCTGGACGTCTCGCTCCCGGCTTACACCGAAGCGCGGCTGGCCTCGGTGACCCAGCGAGGAAGTGGCTTCCGGTTTCAATCTGGATCTTGCAGCGAAGCGCAAACATCTTGGCAACGAGACCAAAAGGCATGAGAGACATAGAAATGCTCCGCAAGTAAGAACCCGGTTTGTTTGATGAATGGGACTAGCTTGTCCGCGTTTGCTACTGAGAAGGAAGCCACAGCAGCCGTGCCAACGAGTAGCCATGTCGAAAAGGAGTCCATCGGCTCGCTTGCCTTAAAGCCGGCCTCGAACATTGAGGACACGATTGCGTTCTCGGCGTTCTGCCTTGCGAGGCGATTCCACTCCAGGAGCGATTCGATTCTTGGATCGTCGGCCATACGCAACCTACCGTGATGCGCCTCAGCGTGCGGCGTCAGCCGTCCACAAGGCCACTATCGCTTGATGCTGCGCCAGCCGTCCACTTGAGCGACTTGGGTTGGACGGCCTGCCCTCCCGGCGCTACGAGATCGCCATCTGGTATGATGGGGACCATGCGAGTTATTGAAGCCCGTTACGAAGAAGGTCTGCTCAAGCCGGAAACACCCTTGGCGCTTAAGCCGGGAGAGCGTGTGGCGCTGATTGTGGTTCGCCACCCAGATCCGAGGCGCTGGGACCTCGAGCGGTTAGCCAAGAGCGGGGCAGGAGAAGATCGAGTGCTTGCCGAACAGGGGCTCGCCGAGTGGGCCGATGCGCTAGACCGGGCGGACCATAGTTGAGGCGGGGCGAAGTGTGGTGGGCAGATCTTGGCCCCTTCCGACCGCGTGAACAAACCGGTCGTCGCCCTGTAGTCATCTGGCAGAGCAACGCGTTGACAAGTATCCTTCAGTCAGTTCTCGTAATACCCCTGACCACCAACTTAGATCGCGCCAACTTGGCAGGGACTGCAACCGTGCATGCCTCGCCTGAGGAAGGTCTCCCTGAAGACTCGATAGCACTCGCATTCCAGATGAGGGCTGTTCCAAAGGACGCTCTCGACACTCGAGTGCGAGCCCTCACGGAGAAGGAACTCGCTGAGCTTGAGCTTGCCACCGACGAGGCACTTGGACGGATAGAATACGAAACTGATCTCTGAGATGTATTCCCAACGATACCCTACTTTCAGGGAAGCGGGCTTATACCACAAAAAGCTGTCGGATAAGCCTGGGCGGAGCCTACAACCTGCCGATCGGGCTCTGTTGGAGAAGGGGAGTTAATTTAGCTCGCCAGCGAAGGCGAGCTTGCCGACGGCATGGCTTCGCCCTACCGCTTCTTCTGATACGGAATCCCCAGCGCCCGCGGCGCTCGTGAATGGCCGATGAAGCCGGCGAGGACGACGATGGTCAGGACGTAGGGAATGAGCTGGATGAATTGCACGGGAATCTGGGAAACGCCCTGCATCTGGATGGAAAGCGCCTCTGCGAAGCCGAAGAGCAAGCAGGCCAGCATCGTCTGCACCGGCCGCCATTTGCCGAAGATGAGCGCCGCCAGCGCGATGAAGCCGCGGCCGGCGGTCATGTTGCGGGCGAAGAGCGATGACTGGCCGATCGACAGGTAGGCGCCGCCGATGGCCGCGAGCGCTCCGGACAACATCACCCCCAGGTAGCGCACTTTCGAAACGTTGACCCCCGCCGTGTCCGCCGCTTCGGGGTTCTCGCCCACCGCGCGCAGACGCAAACCGAAAGGCGTGCGATAGAGGACGTACCACGTCAACGGCACCAGAGCGAAAGCCAGCCAGATCGGCACGTTGGGAATGAGCTGCGCCTTGGGAAGCTGCGGCGTCGCGCCGGTCGATTCGAACAGGGCGCCCGAGAGGAGCGCTGGAATTCCCAGGAAAAGGATATTGATCGCCGTGCCGCTCACCACCTGGTCGGCCTTGAACTGAATGCACGCCACGCCGTGAACGAGGGCCACGAGGACGCCGGCCAGAATCGCCGCAGCCAGTCCCACCCAGGGATTTCCCGTGTAATGAGTGATCGTCGCGGCGGTAAAGGCCCCCGCCAGCATCAGCCCTTCGAGCGCGATGTTGATCACTCCCGAGCGCTCGGAGTAGAGACCTCCCAGCGCCGCCAGCAGCAACGGCGTCGTCAGGCGGACGGCGGAGAACAGGAGCGCGACGAGGAGGATGTTGCTCATACGCCTTTGATCCTCCGCCCGAACGGTCCCTTGAATCGCCCGGCAAACATTGCCTCCGCCGCCACGAACAGAATGATGATTCCCTGCAGCACCATCACCAGATCCTTGGACACGTGCTCGGTGAAGATGTCCACGAATAGCCCGCCGCGCAACAGCGCGCCGAAAAGAAGCGAGGCGAGAATCACTCCCACAGGGTGATTCCTCCCCAGGAGAGCGACTGCGATACCGGTGAATCCGTACCCCGAGGAAAAGCTGTCGTAATAACGGTAGCGATAGCCAAGGACCTCGTTGATTCCCACCATTCCCGCGAGCGCACCGGAGAGAGCCATCGCCAGCACGATCTGCCGGCCGGTGGCGATGCCGCCATACTGCGCCGCCGCCGGGCTCGCTCCCGTGGCCCGGATTTCATAGCCCCAGCGCGTGCGCCAGAGGAAAAGATAGACCAGGAGGCAGGTCACGAGCGCCAGCAGGAAGGACAGATTGAGCGGAATGCGCTCCGGCAAGCCATGGACGAATTTCCCCAGCCGCGCGATGCGGGCGCCCTCGCCAATCGGCACCGTCTCTAGGATGGCGTCTCCCGGCGCCTTGTAGTGATATTGAGTGAAGTAGCTCGCAAGCGCGATGGCGATGAAGTTCATCATGATCGTGGTGATGACCTCATGCGCGCCGAACCGTGCCTTGAGCACGCCGGGAATCCCGCCCCAAACGCCGCCCGCGAGCACCGCCGCCAGGCAGCAGAGCGGCACCAACAAGATCGCCGGCAGCCCGGCGAAAGTGATTCCCACCCAGGCGGTGGCGAACGAGGCGATATAAAGCTGCCCTTCGGCCCCGATGTTCAGCAATCCGCAGCGAAAGGCCACCGCCACCGCGAGGCCCGTGAAGATGAGCGGCGTGGCGTAGAACAGGGTGTAGCCAATGCCGTCCGGCCAGGTGAAGGCGCTGCCAATGAGCAATTCATAGGTGGCGAGCGGACTGTCGCCCACCGCCAGCACCAGGAAGCTGCCCGCGACGAAAGCCGCGAGCACCGCGGCCAAGGGGAAGATCAGTTGGCGAAGACCTTTCATCAGTGATCTATCTCCCCGTTACTCGTTCATGCTGCGGCGTTGCCGCCAGTCATCAACAAGCCGATTTCCTCGGGAGTGGCCCGCACGGGATCCACCTCGCCCACGATTCGCCCCTGGCGCATGACCAGCAACCGGTCGGAAAGGGCGGTCACTTCTTCGAGCTCGGAGGAAACGAGGAGCACGGCGCAGCCGGCGTCCCGCATCTCCACCAGCCGGCGGTGGATGAATTCGATGCCGCCGATGTCCACTCCCCGCGTCGGCTGGGCCACCAGCAGCAGCTTGGGGGATTCCTCAAGCTCGCGGCCGAGGATCAGCTTCTGCTGGTTGCCGCCGGAAAGAGAGCGGGCGGGCAGATTCGCATCGGGCGGCCGCACGTCGAAAGCCTTCAGGATCTTCTCCACCCGCCGGCGAATGGCGTCCCGCTTCAGCCATGAATGCCACGGTCCGGTCGCCACGGCCGGCCGGTCGTCGGCGCCCAGGATGGAGTTCTCCGCCAGATCGAAATCCAGCAGCAAACCGCGCCGGTGGCGGTCCTCGGGAACGTGCGCGATGCCGCGCGCCCGCCGCTGCCGGGCGGAAAGGCCTTCGACGTCGTGGCCTTCCAGCTCGACCACGCCGGTCACCGCGCCTGAGTCCACGAGCCCGGCAAGCGCGTCGATCAGCTCGGTCTGCCCGTTCCCCTCGATGCCCGCGATCCCTACGATCTCTCCGGCCCGCACCTCGAAGGAGACGCCGTCCAGCCGCTTCTCGCTATTCTTGGCGCCCAGAGAGAGGCCGCGGATGGCGAGCACCGGTTTTTCGGGGTGCCCCTCCGGCTTGACCACCCGCAACAGGACGTCGCGCCCCACCATCAAGCGGGCCAGCTCGGCGGCATTGGTTTCGGCAGTCGGGCGATTGCCCACCACTTTGCCGTCGCGCATCACCGTCACTTCGTCCGAGATCTCCAACACCTCGGAGAGCTTGTGGGTGACGATGACGATGGTTTTGCCCTGCTCCCGCATCCGCCGCAGGATGCCAAACAGGTCGCGCACGGCCTGCGGCGAGAGCACCGCCGTCGGCTCGTCCAGGATCAGGATGCGCGCCTGCCGGTAAAGAGCCTTCAGCAGCTCCACCCGCTGCTGCTGCCCCACGGAAAGGTCTTCGATCCGGGCCATGGGATCGATGGCCAGCCCAAGCTCGTCGGACAGAGCGCGGATGCGGGAGACGGCGCCGGCCACGTCGAGCTTCAGACTGTTGCCCGGCTCGGTTCCCAGCACGATGTTCTCGGCCACGGTCATGGGCTCGACCAGCATGAAGTGCTGGTGCACCATGCCGATCCCCAGGGCGATGGCATCTTGAGGGCTCGTGAAGCGGCGAACCTGTCCTTCCACCACGATGTCGCCTGAGTCCGCCGAGTAGAAGCCGTAGGCGATGCGCATGGCGGTCGACTTGCCGGCGCCGTTCTCCCCCACCAAGGCGTGGATGGTCCCCGGCGCCACTGCGAAGCTCACGCGGTCGTTGGCCAGCACCTCGCCGAAGCGTTTGGAAATGTTTCGAAGCTCGATCATGGCCGGAAAGTCGCGGACTACTTTTCCATCGCGTTCGTCACTTTGATTTCGCCGGCGATGATCTTGGCCCGCGCGGCCTCCACCTCGGCGATGACCGCGGGCGGGATCAGGGCGCGGTTGTAGTCGTCGACCGCGTAGCCGACGCCGTCGTTGGCCAGCCCGTAGACGTGG
>DATIOS010000626.1:0-3583 GCA_035472915.1 Thermoanaerobaculia bacterium | reverse complement strand
TGGCGGCGACCTTTACCTGGAGTCTCTCGCGGGCCACAACCTGCGGCGGTTGACCCACTCCGAGGCCGCCGAGGAGGCCCCGCACTTCTCGCCCGATGGCCGGCGGATCGCTTTCGTGCGCGGCTTCGATCTCTACGTTCTGGACCTCGCTTCCGGCGCCGAGACCCGCCTGACCACCGACGGCCAGGAAAACGTCGCCCTGAACGGTACCAACGACTGGGTCTATGGCGAGGAGATCTGGAACCGCCAGCCCGAAGGCTTCTGGTGGAGCCCGGACAGCTCCCGCATCGCCTTCTATCACTTCGATGAGACGCCCGTCGGTGTCTACACGCTGCTGGACGACACCCCCCTGTACCCCAAGGTGACGTCCCAGAAGTACCCGAAATCCGGCGAGCCCAACCCCCTCGTCAAGGTCGGCGTGGTGGACGTCGCCGGAGGGAAAACGGCCTGGCTCGGTACCGGAGAACCGGATTCCTATCTGGCCCGGGTGGACTGGACTCCCAAGGGCGACGCCGTGGCCGTGCAGCGGCTGAGCCGCGATCAGAAGCACCTCGATCTGCTGCGCTGCGGCGCCAACGACGGCACCTGCTCGCCGCTCCTCAGCGAGACCTGGCACACGTGGATCAACCTCGGCCAGGACTTCCGCTTCCTGCCGGACGGGCGCTTCCTCTGGGGCTCGGAACGCGACGGCTGGCGGCGCCTCTATCTCTACGGAGCGGACGGTCGTGGCGGCCAGCCCGTCACCCCGGAAGGCTGGGCAGTGACGGCTCTCGACGGTGTGGCCGCCGACGGCTCCTGGGCGGTGGTCACCGCTTTTCCCACGGCGGGCCTCGGCGCCGTCGACCGTAAAGTGGCCAGGGTCTCCCTGAAGTCCGCCGGCTGGGAGATCCTCACGCCCGAGCCCGGCTCCCACTCCGCCGCAGCCATTTCGCCACAGACCGGCGCCTGGGTCCACACCTGGAGCGACGCCGATACGCCGGCCCGAAGCGAGGTCCGGCCGGACGGCGGCAAGCTCATCGCCTTACCGTCGGCGGCCCCGACGTTCGACGCCGCCTCCCTGCCGAAGTGGGAGATTCTCACCATTCCCGGGCCGGACGGCTCGCGCCTGCCGGCGCGCCTGTTGAAGCCCGCCGGTTTCGATCCGTCCCACCGCTACCCGGTGATCATCTACCACTACGGCGGCCCCGGCTCGCAGGTGGTGGACAACGCCTGGAGCGTCCGCAGCCTCTGGCACAAGCTGATGGCCCAGCGCGGGTTCGCCGTCTTCAGCGTCGACAACCAGTCGTCGCTGTTCTTCGGCAAGCATGGGGAGGACAAAGACTACCGCCGATTCGGCACCGTCAACCTGGCGGGCCAGCTCGCGGGAGTCGACTATCTCAAGTCGCTCCCCTGGGTGGACGCCTCGCGGCTCGGTCTCTGGGGATGGTCCGGCGGCGGCTCCAACACCCTCTACTGCGTGCTCAACCGGCCGGGAGTGTGGAAGGCCGCCATCGCCGGCGCGCCGGTGACGGACTGGCGGCTCTACGACTCGATCTGGACCGAGCGCTACCTCGACCGCCCCGAGAACAATGCGGACGGCTACCGCGACTCCTCCCCCATCACCTACACCGCCAACCTCAAGGACCATCTCCTCGTCGTCCACGGCCTGGCGGACGACAACGTCCACCCCCAGAACTCGATCAATCTGAGCGGCGATCTGATCAAGGCCGGCGTGCCTTTCGAGCAGGCCTTCTACCCGGGACAGAAGCACGGCTTCCGCGGCCCTTCATCGCGCCACTTCTACGAGCGGGCGACGGAGTTCTTCGAGCGCGAGCTGGCGCCCTAATCGCCCGCGTAGCGCTTCATGGCGATCGACGCGTTGGTGCCGCCGAAGCCGAAGGAGTTGGTGAGCCCGTACTCGAAGTCCACCTTGCGGGCATGGTGGGGAACGAAGTCGAGATCGCACTCCTCGCCCGGCTCGTCCAGGTTGAGCGTCGGGGGAAGGATCTGGTCGCGGACGGCAAGAGCGAGGATTCCCGACTCCAACCCGCCGGCCGCGCCCAGCAGATGGCCGGTGGCGCTCTTGGTGGACGAGACCGCCAGCTTGTAGGCGTGGCCGCCGAAGACCTTCTTGATCGCCCGCGCTTCCGACAGGTCGCCCAGCGGCGTCGAGGTGCCGTGGGCGTTGATGTAGCCGATCCGTTCCGGCGCGATGCCGGCGTCGGCCAGGGCGGCGTGCATGACGCGCACCGCGCCGTCGCCCTCCGGATGCGGGGCCGAGATGTGGTAAGCGTCGGCGCCCATGCCGTAGCCCACGATCTCGGCGTAGATGGGAGCGCCGCGCCGCTTCGCCGCCGCCATCTCCTCCAGCACGACGATGCCGCAGCCCTCGCTCATCACGAAACCGTCGCGCTGGGCGTCCCACGGCCGCGAGGCCTTCTCCGGCTCGTCGTTACGGGTGGAGAGCGCGCGCATGGCGCAGAAGCCCGCCATCGCGAGCGGCGTGATCACCGCTTCCGTGCCGCCGGCGATCATAGCGTCGGCTTCCCCGACCTGGATCAGCCGGAAGGCGTCGCCGACGGCGTGCAGACCGGTGGTGCAGGCCGTGGCCGGCGAGGTGGCGGGTCCCCTGGCCCCGTAGCGGATGGAGACCTGGCCCGCGGCCATGTTGACGATGAGGCCGGGGATGAAGAACGGCGACACCCGGCTCGGACCCCGCTCGAGGAGGATCTCGTGCATCGTCTCGATCAGCGGCAAACCGCCGATGCCGGAGCCGATGATCACCCCCACCCGGTCGGCGTTGCTCTCGTCGATCGTCAACCCGGAGTCGTCGACCGCGAAACGGGTGGCCGCCAGAGCGAACTGAATGAAGGTGTCGCTCTTCTTGACGTCCTTCTTGTCCAGGTAATCGAGGGGATTGAAGCCTTTGACCTCACCGGCGATGCGCGACGGGTACTCGGCCGCATCGAAGCGGGTCAGGGGACCGATGCCACTGCGCCCCGCCAGCAGGGCATCCCAGTTCTCGGCCGTGCCGACCCCCAGGGGGGACACCAGCCCGACCCCGGTGACGGCGACGCGGCGCAGGTCTGTTTTCAAGCTGATTCAGTGGCAAGGGCTGAAGGCAGGAACCTAGTTCTGGTCCCCGGTATTGTTCTGGATGTAGTCGACCGCCTCGCGCACGTTGCTGATCTTCTCGGCCTCCTCGTCCGGAATCTCGATGCCGAACTCCTCTTCGAAGGCCATCACCAGCTCTACGATGTCCAGAGAGTCGGCGCCCAGATCGTCGGTGAAGCTCGCATCCAGGGTGACCTCTTCCTCGTCCACGCCGAGCTGCTCGACAATAATGCTCTTGACCTTATCCGCAACTGCCATCGTTGTTCCCTCCATGAGCGTGATCGGCGCGGGCGTAGCCGCGCACGATGTGGGGTTCTAACACAAAGGTAACGTTTGAGTCCACGTGGACCGCATCTCGTTTCAAATATAGAGCCCGCCCGATACATTGACCGTGGTCCCGGTGATGTAGCCGGCCTCTTCGCTCGCCAGGAATAGCACGGCCCATGCCACGTCGTCGACGGTGCCCAGCCGCCTGAGGGCGATGGACCCT
>DATIOS010000625.1:0-7424 GCA_035472915.1 Thermoanaerobaculia bacterium | reverse complement strand
CATTGATGGGACACAAGCCCTTCCTGGTGATTTCCGACTACCTTGCGCGGCACGGCGTCGCCTCTCTGCGCTGCGACGACCGGGGAGTGGGCGGATCGGAAGGAAACAATATGGAATCGACGATTCGGGATTTTGCCGCCGATGTCGAGGCGGGCCTCGCGTTCCTCGCTGCACAGCCGAAAATCGACGGCAAGGCGATCGGGATTCTCGGCCACAGCGAGGGCGGTCTGATCGCTCCGCTCGTCGCCTCCGCGAATCGAAAGGTCGACTTTCTGGTGCTGTTGGCGCCCCCCGGAGAGCCTCTCAAGTCTCTCTTGCAGCGGCAGCTTCACGATCTCCTGCGGCAGAGCGGAGTGGCGGATTCCCTTGTCGAGCGGGCCGCGGCGGCGCAGTCCGAGGACTTCGCGCTGCTCGCGGACGCATCCCTGAGCCGCGACGACGTCATGCTGAAGCTCCGCGCCAAAGCCGCGGCTCGGCGGTCGCAGTTCACCGACGCGGAGCGGGCCCTCCTGCAAGTCGACGAGGCCACGATCGAGCAGGGAATTCGCCTCTCGAGCACGCCCTGGTTTCGTTCGTTGCTCCACGAGGAGCCGGCGGTCTACCTGCGGACCCTCAAGATTCCCGTGCTCGCCCTCTTCGGCGAGCGGGACCTTCAGGTGGCCCCCGAGGTGAACGCCAAGGCCGTGCGGGATGCGCTCGCCGCCGCGGGCAACGCGAGCTCCGAGGTTCGCATCCTTCCGGGTCTCAACCACCTCTTTCAGCACACCGCCACGGGAGCGGTCACCGAGTACGGCACGATTGAAGAGACCTTCGCACCGGAAGCTCTGCAACTGATCTCTACCTGGATCGCAGAGCGGTTCGTCGCCCGGCCAGCACAATAGCTGGGCACCCCGGGCTGCGCGCAGGGACGTCCAGCGGTTACAATGGATCGATTCCTTGAATGCTGGTATGACGCAGTCTGGACTACCGGAGGATCCCGAGCCGACCCGCATCGGCCCTTACCGCTTGGCGCGCCGTCTCGGCCAGGGCGGCATGGGAGAGGTGTTCCTGGCGTGGGACGAGCGCCTGGGACGGCGAGTGGCCCTCAAGCGTATCCGGCGGCTGGAGCCGACCGCCCAGGAGCGCGAGCGGTTCCGCCGCGAGGCCTCGGCGGCGGCGCGATTGTGCCACCCCGCCGTGGTGCAGATCTACGACGTGGTGGAGGGCGCGACGGGCGACGCTCTCGTTTTCGAGTACGTCGAGGGGCGCACCCTGCGCGATCTGCTGGAGGAAGGCCTGCCTTCACCCACTCTCGCCGTGCGCCTGGCGCGCGAGATCTCCGAGGGCCTCGCGGCGGCCCACTCAACCGGGCTCATCCACCGCGATCTCAAGGCCGAAAACGTCATGGTCACGGCGGATGGCCACGCCAAGATCCTCGACTTCGGCATCTCCAAGGCCGTCGCCCGCGGCGGCGAGGAGACGCTCACCGCCCAGGGCGTCGTGCTCGGCACCCTCAACGCCATGTCGCCCGAGCAGGCCCGCGGGGGCGAGGTCGACACCCGCTCCGATCTCTTCTCGCTTGGCGTGCTGTTCTACGAGCTTCTGACCGGCCGCTCGCCCTTCCGCGGCCGTGATGCCGTGGACACCCTGCAGCGGCTGGCCGGGCACCGGCCGCCGCCCGTCCGCCAGATCCGGCCCGAGCTTCCCCGGGTGCTCTCGGATCTGGTGGACCGGCTGCTGTCCAAGCTGCCCGAGGACCGGCCGGGCAACGCCACCGACGTGGCGCGCGAGCTGAATGCCCTGGCCGATCATCTCGAGGAGCTGCCAGCGCAGGAGAGCGGAGTGGAGCGCCTGACCTTCGCCTTCCCCTTCCCGCCGGCGTCCCGTTCGTCCGAGCGGGCGGGAGCCAGCGAGTCGTACGCTCTGCCCAGGCTTCGGCGGTTTCCGCTCTCCCTGACGGTGGTGATCGTGCTCCTCCTGCTCGGCGTGGGGCTCGGCGCCGGCGTTCGCCGTTTCGCTCACCGCGAGGCGGCCCCGCCGCTGCGCGTCGCCGTCCTGGCGCCGCGGACCCCTTCGGACGCCGGGGAAGCCTTTCGTCTCGCCGCGTCAGGAGCGCTCGACGCGGCGCTCTCGGCGCTCGGCTCGCTGGATGGGATCGCTCCTCTCGACCCCGCGCAGGCCGGCGCGGCCGCCTCGCCCGCGGAGGCGGCCCGGACGGCGGCGGCCGACGAAGTGCTCACCGTCGCGCTGGAGCCGCAGGGACCGGAGGGGGCCCGGGTGTCGCTGCGGCGTGTTCAGGGACGGGACGGGCGGGTGCTCTGGGCCGGGAGCTTCCCCGTTCCCGTGAGCGATCAGGACCGCGACCTTCGCCTGCTGGCCGACGCGGTCGCCGTTCACCTGCGGCGCGCGTATGCCGAGCGGAGCCTGCGCTCCGGCTCTTCGGCGCCAGAGGTGGACGATCGCGACTATGCCGAGCTGCTGCGGATCAAAGCGCGGGTCGACCGCGGCAACGTTCCCCTCGGGCCGGAGCTCGACCGGCTGGAAAGAATCGTGGGGACGTCGCCGCGTTTCCTGGCAGGCCATTTGATGCTATCCGGCGTCGCCAGCAGCCTGTTCACTTCGACCCACGACCCCCGCCAACTGGAGCGCGCTCTCGGCGCCGCCCGTACCGCTCGCCAGCTCTCCCCCGGCGATCCCCGGCCCCTGATGGCCCTCTTCTACGCCGCCCTGAATGGGCACCGGATCGACGTGGCGCGGCAGGCCCTTGCCGAGCTGACCGCGGTCACCCCGGGCGATCCCCAGCTTCACGTGCTCGCCGGCAAGCTTGCCGAATCGCAGGGAGATCTGAAGCTTGCCATCGCGGAGCTCGACGCCGCCGTCAAGCGCGCCCCCGGTTGGTCCAACCTCTTCCGGCTGGCCGACCTGGAGGTCAAGGCAGGCCGGATCGCCGACGCCCGCCGCCACTTGGAGCAGCTCCTGGCTCGCAGTCCGGACAATCTCTGGGGGCTCGACAAGCTGGGCAACCTGGAGCTGCTGGAAGGAGATCCCGCGCGAGCCGAGCGGATCTACCTCGACCTGATCCGCGGTCACCCGCAGCGCTCGTTCTTCACCAATCTCGGGCTCGCCCGTTCCCTGCTCGGCCGGCCGGACTCGGCGATCGAGGCCTATCGCCAAGCCCTGGCGCTCGCCCCGGGGCACGTCGCCGTACTGCTCAACCTCGCGGACGCCGAGCTGGCCCGAGGCCACGGCGAGGAAGCCCGAAGTCTCTATACCCAGACCCTGGACCGCCTCGCCGTGACCGAGCGTGCCGCCGGCCTCTCCGCCGCCGAGCGGATGGACCGGGCGCAATGCCTCGCGCACCTCGGCCGGACCCCCGAGGCGGTCGAGCTGACCCAAAACACGCTCCGGACGAGCGGCGACGATCCGGAGACGCTCTACAAGGCCTCCCTGGTCTACGCCCTGGCCGGCGACCGCGCCTCCGCCCTGGTCAACGCTCACCTCGCTCTGAGGAAAGGGGTCCAGCCGCGCTGGTTCACCTTCCCCGCCTTCGGATCCCTACGCAACGACCCGGAGCTGCGGGCGATGCTGGGAGCCGGCTAGGTCTCATGTCCCCGGCGGCTGCCCGAGGTTGTCGATCGTCGGATCGTGAAACGACAGGATCGTGCCCGATGAATCCCGCACCGCAATCCGGTAGCTGTAACTTGCCCGATCATCAGGCATGAAATTGACGCCAATGACCCGCACCACGCCCGTCTCCTCCCCCGCGACCGCCCGATTGATGAGGATGGATTTGAACGGCCCGACCATGGGGTCCAAGGGATCCGGGGGGTCAGCCTCTGACGCAGGAAGGAACTGGAAGGTAATGAAGTTCCCGAGTGGGAGATGGAACACATTCCAGAGCGCTGTATCGCCCTTGTAGAGCATGAGTGGCTGATTTGGAGGATCCAGCTCTAAATCATTTCCCGCGACGTTGACCACCACCGACGGCGAGGTGTTCTGGGACTGAGGAAGATTCACCACGACACCCTGGGCCTCCTGGGTCTCCCCGGACTTCGCCCGCACACCGCTTTCGCTATTATCCAGGAGCCAGGCGGTATAGCGATAACGCTTTCCCGATTCCGTCGTCGACCCGACGTTCCCCTTGCCCTGCACCTTGGAAGGTGGGATCGATTGCAGGCACTGGAAAGGTCCGAGCTCGGACTCGAAATGGATGGCCGGGAGGGTATTCTGGAGGAGCTCCGCAGGCAATCCCCCGAAATCCCACTCCACCCAGTCTTCGGGCCCCAGTTCCAACTCACCAGCCTCGTTGAAGAAAAGTGAAGTAAAGCCCAAGGTCCTCTCGTCTTCTTTCAAGGTGACTGCCACGGTCTTCGGCACGATGTTCGTCGGCATGATCTCCCTCCTTACGGCAAAGTACATCCATCCTGATTTCGATCGGGCGGGGACCATCCCCGTCCTGACCACGGTGCTGCGAAACATCGTTCTGCGGATGTCTTGAGCAGGATTGATGCCAGTCGGAGAAGATTCGGATACACTGTCGCCGCCGATCTTCTGAAGGACGCCGATGCAACCCACGCTTACCGTGCTGAGCGGTCCACTGTCAGGCCGTCTCTTTCCTCTCGGTCCGGAGGGGCTCAGTGTCGGCCGCCTCGTCGACAATGGCCTCCAGGTGAGCGATCCAGCGGCTTCCCGGCACCACTGCACCGTCGAATCGCAGGCGGAGGGATTCCTCCTCCGCGATCTGGGGAGCCGGCAGGGCACCTTCGTCAACGGCCAGCCGGTCCATGAGCGCCTCCTCGCGAACGGGGATCTCATCGTCGTTGGAGACACCCTGCTCCTCTTCCAGCTCCGGCCGGCCGAGTCCGCTCGCTCCGGACGCCACGAGCTCGCCGACGATGGCGCTTTCACCGCCGGCACGACGATCCATCTCGCGCCGCAGGACGCACTCTGGATGCGGCCCGGCGCCGACCTCGCGGCCCTCGCCGGTGCCGACGCCAGCGGCCGTATCGCCCGCGACCTCCAGACCCTGCTCCGCATCGCCACCGCCTTGCAATCGGTCCGCTCGACCGCCGAGCTCGCCCGGGCTCTTCTCGAGTTGATCCTCGGCGCCATTCCAGGGGACCGCGCCGCCCTGCTCCTCACCGACCGCGGCGCTCCCGAGATCGCGGAAGCCTTTGCCCTCGATCGCCAGGGAGGGACCGATCCCTTTCCGGTTTCCCGTACCGTGGTCCGCCAGATCCTCGACGGCAACGCCCTGCTCGCCGACGACGTGCTGCTGTCCGGCGACCTCGCCGGCGCCGAGAGCCTGCAGACGTCCCGCGTCCGCGCCCTGCTCGCCGCACCCATCGCCCACCTCGGCCGCGGCCTGGGCGTGCTCTACGTCGACGCCTTGACGCACGAGCCGCCCGGAGCGCCGCTCGATGCGGATCACCTGGAGATCCTCACCGCCCTCGGCGGGATTGCCGCCGGTGCGCTCGCCGGGGTCCGGCAGATGGAATGGCTGAACGAGGAGAACCGCCGGCTGGCCGAAGGGCTCTCTAGCGAAGCCGGCGGCATGGTGGGCGAAAGCCCTCGCATGCGCGAGGTCTACCGCCTGCTCCGGCGGGCCGCGGCGAGCGACTCGACGGTGCTGCTGCGCGGCGAGAGCGGCACCGGCAAGGAAGTGGCGGCCCGCACCCTGCACCGGGAGAGCCCGCGGACCAGCCGGCCCTTCGTGGCGGTCAACTGCGCCACCCTCTCCGAAAACCTGCTCGAAAGCGAGCTCTTCGGCCACGAGAAAGGGGCCTTCACCGGCGCCGTGGCGCGCAAGATCGGCAAGGCCGAGGCTGCCGACGGCGGCACGCTGTTCCTCGACGAGATCGGAGAGCTCCCCCTGCCGCTCCAGGCCAAGCTCCTGCGTTTCCTCCAGGAGCGGGAATTCGAACGGGTCGGCGGCACCCGGCCCATCCGCGTCGACGTGCGGGTGGTGGCCGCCACCAACCGGGACCTGGAGAAAGCGATCCGCGACGGAACCTTTCGCGAGGATCTCTTCTACCGCCTGAGCGTGATTCCTCTCCACCTGCCGCCCCTGCGCGAGCGGCGGGAGGACGTCCCGCTGCTGGCGAGCCATTTCGCGGCACTCACCAGTCAGCGCCTCGGCCGCGGTGTGGCGGGATTCACTCCCGAAGCCCGCGCCTGCCTGCAAGGCTACGACTGGCCGGGCAACATCCGCGAGCTCGCCAACGCGGTCGAGCGGGCCATCGTGCTGGGCGAAGGGGGTCTCATTCGTCCCGAAGACCTCCCTGAAACGATACTGGAGGCCGGCGTCCTTCCCGGGATCGGCCTCGGGCATTATCACGAGACTCTGCACGAGACCAAAAAGCGATTGATCCGCGCCGCGGTGGCCGAAGCCAAAGGCAACATGACCCGCGCCGCCGACCTCCTCGGCCTCCAGCCCACCTACCTCCACCGCCTGATCAACAAGCTCGATCTCCGCGCCGACCTCCGCGACGACGGCTGAAGCGTCGGCAACCGTATCCGATCGTCCACACCGGGCTGTGGACGGAGGGATACTGAATAGAACCCTTTTCCTGCGGTTGCCACGCCACGCTGTGCGCGGGTAGGCCTTGGCATCGAACCTGCTTTGACACCTCGGCGCAAGTCGCAAAATTCGATCGGTCGGATCAAGCGAAGGGCGAATCCGTCGCCTACCATCGAACCTACCGACCGGAAAGGAGCCGAACGATATACCAGCGGGCAGACGTTACTGATCAGGTTGACGACGTTTGACGTCGAAGCAACTTGACGAGCATCCAGCGTGTAAACATGAGGAACAGACAAAACTAGAGAAGGGTCGATGGCGGTTTGCCGCTGGAGCTCTCGGAGGGAGAACGTTCCCTGCAGAGCCCTCAATCCAGGCCGCCTTCCGCCCTGCTCGATAAACCAGAATCAAGGAGAACGTTATGGGTCAAGGATTTCAACTCCAGCTCAACAATGGCACGGCGGACAGCACCCTCAGGTTCCGGGAAAAGGGCAGGAACGACTTAACCGGAGGCCCGCCGCCGCCGCCGGATCAACTCCCTGCCAAGGTGAGAAGTCAAATAATGTACTTCGAAGCGGGTCTCGGAACCTTGGCTCTTGATGTGTGGGTGGAGGGCGCCAAGCCAGAGAACGTGGGCAACATCGAGATCCGTTTCGACTCGAAGAGCACGCACGAATTTGACGGCAGCATTTACGTCGTCAACTTCAACCCACCCCTGGACCCCAAAACCGGCAACCTTGTCTACCCCTACCTGATTCTTCGACACCACGGTAAGTGGCCTTTCGGGAATATCACGTTCGTGGATGTCGTCGCGCCCTCGTTGCCCGTTGACCCGGGCGCGAGCTCCTAAAAAGTCAACCCTGGAGGAAGGACCACGGGCGCTCCTCTTGGGAGCCTCTCAGGGGAGCGCCGTCCCTTTGAAATG
>DATIOS010000624.1:0-3076 GCA_035472915.1 Thermoanaerobaculia bacterium | reverse complement strand
GGACGTGGGCGGCCGCTTCCACGGCGATTTCCAGGGTCTCGAGAACTGGTCGACGGAGCGCGACGTGCTCGACGAGATCCGGGGCCTGGGAATCGAGATCACCTTCCCCACCTTTCCCTTCAGGGAGCTGACTTGCTTCGGTCCAGATGGCCGCGGGCACGTCTTCCGCTCGCCCTCCTCGCGGCCGTTCTACTACCTGGTGCGCCGGGGACCCGGCCCCGATACCCTGGACACCGCCCTCAAACAGCAGGCGCTCGCCGCGGGCGCCGAAATCCGCTTCGGCGAATCGCTCCCCCGGCCGCCGGCAGGCAGCGTCGTCGCCTGGGGACCTAGGCGCGCCGACGCCCTGGCCGTCGGTTATCTCTTCGAGACCGACCTGTCCGACAGCGCCTTCGCCCTCCTCGACGACCGCCTCGCCCCCCGGGGCTACGCCTATCTGCTCGTCCAGGGTGGCCTCGCCACGCTCGCCACCTGCCTGTGGCGCGACTACCACAACGAGGCCGCATACCTCGAGCGGACGCTCGACTTTTTCCAGCGCAAGGTCGGTTTCGCCATGCGCGAGGTGCGGCGGTTCGGCAGCGCCGTCAGCACCCACCTCTCGCCGCCGGCCGGCTCCCATCACGTCCTCTGGGCAGGCGAAGCGTCGGGTGCCCAGGACGCCCTCTGGGGCTTCGGCATCCGCTACGCACTGCGCTCAGGGCAGCTCGCCGCCGTGGGCACCGACCCGGCAAGCACCCACCGGCTTTGGGAGCAATGGATCGGCAGTCCCCTGCGCGCGAGCTTCGTCAACCGGTTCCTGTACGAGTTGGGCGGCCAGGCCGGGTACCGCGCGCTGCTCTGGTGCCTCTCCCATTCGCGGAACCCGGGCCGTCTGCTCGGCCGGCTCTACACGCCGGCCTGGTGGCAGCGAGCCCTGTTCCCCCTCGTCTACCGATCGTTCGCTCAAGCGAAGACGAGCACGAAAGCGCAGTGTTGCTGCGCTTGGTGCGCGGAGCAGCAAGCGTTGTCTTAACCTTCCGGCCTCACATCGAGATCGAGCCCTTGCGGAACTCGGTCTTGTCGAGATGGGCATTCACCAACACGGGAAGGCCCTGGCGGGCGAGGCTCACCGCCTGCTGGAGCACGCCGGCGACGTCCTCCCGCTTCGTCAGCAACAGACCACGGCCGCCGTAGCCCTCCGCGACCTGGTGATAGTCGGTGCGCGCCAGGACGACGCCGACGTCGTCGTGGAGCACCTCGATCTGCTCACGGGCGATCTGGGTCCAGCCGGCGTCGTTGCCGACGATGGCGATGACGGCGACGCCGTGGCGGGCAAAAGTATCGAACTCCGCCAGGCTGTAGGCCACGGAGCCGTCGCCGTAAATAATCCAGACATCCGCTTCCGGCCGGCACAGCTTGGCTCCCAGGGCGAAACCGCCGCCCACGCCCAGGGTGCCGAAAACGCCCGGGTCGAGCCATGACAAGGGTCCCCGCGGGCTCACCGTATACGCGGCCGTGGCGACGAAATCGCCGCCGTCGGCCACGATCACGCTCTCGGCCGCCAGGGCGCGGTCGATCTCCCGGCACAGATGCACGGGATTGACCCGCTCGCCGGCCACCGCGGCCTGGGCGTCGATCTCAGCCTCCCGTTCGCCATCGCGGGTACGAAGCGTCTGCAGCCAGCCGTCCCAATCCATTTTGGTGCCGGCGAGCTTTGCCGCCAGACCGCGCAATAGGAGACCGGGGTCGGCGTGGACGCCGAGGTCCGGCTTGCGGTTCATCTTGAGGTCGGCCTCGCTGCGGTTGACGGAGATCAAGTACGCGTTGCGCGCAATGTGACGGCCGTAGTCGAGTCGGAAGTCGCTGGGAATGCCGGCCAGCAGGACGAGGTCCGCCTCACGCAGCGCCTCCCGCCGCTTGTGCCGCATTTGCAGCGCGTGGCCGGGGCCGAGGAGGCCGCGGGCGCCGCCGGCGAGGTAGACCGGCGCGCCGAGAACCTCGACCGCCTTCGCCAGCTCCGCCGCTTCCGGCCGGCTCGGCGCGGAGAGGAGCACCTGGCCGCCCAGCACCAGCACCGGGCGCTTGGCCTTGCGCAGACGGGCAGCCGCCTTGCGCACCTCGCCCCGGCGCGGCGCCGGAGGCGGAATCTCGGGGCGCGGCCGGAGCACGTGGCGGTCCGCGCCCGCGAAGAGCTTCCTGGCGTGTCGCCGCATATAGAAGCGCAGGCCGGCGCCGGCGAGCCCACCGCCCTTCGAGCCGGCGCCGTACCACTCCCGCACCAGGGCTTCGTCGTACAGGAGGTCCACCGGGCATTCCAGGAACACCGGCCCGGGCACTCCAGCCCGCGCCACGGCAAAGGCCTTCTCCAGCATGGGCGCCAGGTCGCGCACGGCCGACGCCGAGGCGGCCCATTTGACGTGGGGAGCGAAGAGGGCCTGCTGGTCGATGTCCTGAAGCGCCCCCCTCCCCTTGAGCAGGGTGGCCGCGGCGCCACCCAGGAGGACCACTCCGGACTGGGCAAGCTGGGCGTTCTTGATCGCCGTGATGGTGTTGGTCACCCCGGGACCGGCGGTGACGGCGGCCACCCCGGGCACGCCGGTGAGGCGGAAAACCGCGTCGGCGGCGAAGACGGCGTCCACCTCGTGGCGCACGTCGACCACCCGGATGCCACGCTGCTTGGCGCCGACCAGGATGGGCGAGATGTGACCGCCGCAGAGGGTGAAGAGGAAGCGCACCCCCTGCTCCACCAGCACCGAGGCGATCCGGTCACCGCCGTTCATCGCTTCACTCTCCCGTCCAGCACATGCCGCTCCAGGACGAAGCAGAGGAAGGTGCCCGCCATCACCGCTTCCGGTGCGGCTCCGGAGCGGCTGACCTCGACCCGCACCCGGCTCCTGAGACCGTCGGTCTCCTCGACGGTGGCGCGCGCCTCCAGCTTCTCGCCTACCGCCACCGGCTTCAGGAAACGCACCTCGGCGCTGCCCAGCACGACGTTGGGGTGGTTGACCGCCAGCATCGCGGCATGGTCGGCGAGGCCAAAGACGAAGCCGCCGTGCACCAGCCCGCGCTCGTCCGCCGCCATCTCGGGAAGGGCCTC
>DATIOS010000623.1:0-1661 GCA_035472915.1 Thermoanaerobaculia bacterium | reverse complement strand
GCCGCGTGGCGGCGCTCATCGAGCTCGGCGCCGGTTTTCACCCCGAGATCTCAGGGCGGGAGAACGTCTTCATCAACGGCGCCGTCCTGGGGCTCACCCGCAAGCAGATCGAGAGCCGCTACGCCGGCATCGTGGAGTTCTCCGGTCTGGGGGACTTCATGGAAGAGCCGGTGAAAAACTTCTCCTCCGGCATGTACGTCCGGCTGGGCTTCGCCGTGGCCGTCCACACGGACCCGGACGTCCTGTTGGTCGACGAGGTACTGGCGGTGGGTGACGAGGCGTTCGCCCATCGCTGTCTGCGGCGAATCGAGGAGTTCCTGGCGTCGGGGAGGACTCTGCTGCTGGTGAGCCACAGCCTCGACCTGGTGGAGGGCGTGTGCGATCGCGTGCTGTGGCTGGAGAACGGCCATCAGCGACTGGTGGGAGAGCCCCGCCGGGTGATCGACGCCTATCGTCAGGAGGTGGCCGAGAAGGAAGGCGAGGAGCACAAGGCGGCCCGGCAGCATCGCCAGGAGGAGACCGCGGGCGAGGCCTCGGAGCTGCGTTGGGGCTCACGGGAGGCCGAGATCACCTCGATCCGCCTGCTCAACGGCGGCGAGGAGCGTTACCATGTTGAAAGCGGCGAGCCGGTGGTTTTCGAGATCCGTGCCCGGGCCGCCCAGCCGCTGGACGACTTCGTTTTCGGTGTCGCCGTCGCGACTCCCCGCGGCACTGAAGTCTGGGGGACGAACACCGACCTCGAGGGCTACGTCCCCGGCACCTTTGACGGCGAGGCCACGGTGCGCCTCACCTGCCCCGCCCTCCGCCTAGGCCCCGGCGACTACGTCGTGGACGTGGCCGTCCACTCCAAGGAAGGCGCGCCGTACGACTACCAGCGCCGGGCCCTGGCGTTCACGGTCACTGCGCGTTCCGGCGGGATCGGGACGTACCTGCCCGAGCATCGCTGGGAGTTTGCGGGCGGTGTGAAGTGGGCGGGGCGGAAGAAACTGGACCCCTGAGGGCCTTCCGTCCGCGGGCTGGCCGAGGTGAGGCCAAGGTAACTCACCCCCGGATGGGATAGCATGCGGGAACAGCCCAACCAAGGAGATCCCCGATGGACGAGCCCGAAGCGGGTTTCAACGTGAAGATCACCGACGACGAGCTGAAGGGCCGGTACTCCAACCTGCTCCGCATCACTCATACGCGGGAGGAGTTCATCCTCGACTTCATCAACCTGGTGCCCCCGCAGGGGATCGTCTCGGCCCGGATCGTCACCAGCCCGGGACACCTGAAGCGGATCATCGGCGCGCTGAGCGCCAACCTGGAGCGCTACGAGAAGACCTTTGGCTCCATTCAAGAGGCACCGGAGCCGGGCGAAGACGGCAGCATCCATTAAGCAGAGGTCGTAAAAGAGGGCGCCGAACCTACAAAGAGGGAGGCCGCCGAGTCGAAATGGCTGGAGGCAATCGAGCGCTGAGACGGCCTGTCGCCGTCCTGCCCCTGCTGTTCCTGCTACTCCCGGGCTGCCAGTCCTCCTCACCCCGCCCCGGCGGCGGTTTGGACGAGGGGCCCACCCGCTGGCTCATGCTGCCCGAAGAGCTTCACCAGTATCGGCGAATTCACTCCACCCGCGAGACGGTGGATTTCAACGAAGCCTTCTGGCGCCGGCGCAATCCCGACCC
>DATIOS010000622.1:0-4924 GCA_035472915.1 Thermoanaerobaculia bacterium | reverse complement strand
ACCTTTCTTCTAGTTAGCGCCTATGCCCCAGAGCCTTCACGGGCACGTCCCAAACGCCGACGAGTCCTGAATCGGCAGGAAGGCCGTCCCCAGCGGGTTCATGTAGGTTTTCGACGTCCCGTTCATTGTGTCGGTGACGTGGATGGTGGTCTCCACGTTGGTGAGGCCGCCGGCGTATACCCAGAATTTCTGGTTGAACGTGCAGGCGTTGAGCACCTTGATTACCATCTCCACGTTCGAGGCGCCGAAAAACCAGAAGTAGCCGGTGTCCGCGGTCAACGGCACGGCCTGGCCGGCGCCGGTGTCGCCGTTCGAGGTCTTCCAGGAAACGTCCACCTGGAAACGGCCGCCGGAGAGACAGAGGCTCGTGGGTCCGGCTACGCAGGTGCCTGTCTTGGGGACGATCTGAGCGAGCTCTTCGGATGTCTTCTCAACCCACGACGCGATCTTCTCTTCCGGCGCCGTGCTCGCGGTGCTCGCCGCCGTGCCGCAGGTGGCAAAGGCAGAGGTTTCCTGGATGGGCTGGAAGGCCGTCCCCTGAGGATTGCGCCAGGTACGGACGGTGCCACTCGCCGTGTCCGTCACCGTGAGATCGACCTGCACGTCGGTGAGGCCGCCGGCAAAGACCCAGAACCGCTGGTTGAAAGTACAGGCGTCCAGCACCTTGACGACGGCTTCCACGTTGCTGGCGTCGAAGAACCAGAAGTACCCCGTGTCGCCGGTCAAGGCCACAGCTTGACCCGCGCCGGTGCGGCCGTCTGTGGTACGCCAGGCCGCCTCGACTTTGAAGCGGTGATTGGCGAGACAGAGGCTCGTGCCGCCAGGGAAACAGCCCGCCGGCCCACCCGTCTGTAATGTCACTCCCTTGTATGGAGAATGACTGTAGAGGCCGATGTAATAGGTGCCTTTCAGCGGCGCAGCCACCGTCACCGACTCCGTATTGCCAAGCGTAACGGAGGAAAAGTCGGACTGCACGAGGGTTGGGGGCGCGCCGAAGCGGACATAGAGATCGACGTTGCCGGTTCCGCCCGAAGTCGAAAGCGTCAGGGGCGGCGCGCCGGCTCCCACGTCGAGGGTCCAGAGCACGAACTTCCCCGTTCTCCGGTCCGCGAGGCCCGAGAGCGGAATGCTCGGATCGAAAGGCGCGGACGCCGCCTGCGAGCTGATCCAATCCCCGCCGATCTGCTTGGTATTGAGATCGCCGAGAAGGCCCGGTTCGGTATCGGTCGCCAGCGCGTTGTCGCGGAGATCGAGCCCGCCGTTGTCGTCGAGCGTGGGGATGGCTCCGAGCTCGAAAGGGACCGGGCCGACGAAGCGGTTGTGGTCCAGCCACAATGTCTCGAGATTTTGCGGCAAATCGAGCGTTCCCGGGATGGTGCCGGCGAGCGAGTTCTGGCTCAGCAGCAGACCGATGAGCGACGCGGCGTTGCCCAACTCGGGCGGCACGACGCCCGTGAGGCGGTTCCGTTGAAGATTGAGGTACATCAGGTTCGCCAGGCTCCCCAGCTGCGGCGGAATGCGGCCTGAGAGCAGATTGTCCGCCAGCCCAAGTTGCTCGAGAGATGGCAGATTTCCCAACTCGGCGGGGATGGCTCCCGATAGTTGATTTCCCCCGAGATAGAGCGTCTGGAGATTGGCCAGGCGCCCCAGATCGGCGGGAATGGCGCCGGTGAAGCCGTTGCCCGAAAGATCCAGGTAGGTCAGGGAGGCGAGGTTTCCCAGTTGCGGCGGCACGGCGCCGGTCAACTGATTGGCCGACAGGTCGAGGATCTGCAAATGGGCGAGATTGCCGAGCCCGGCTGGCAACGAACCGGAGAAATGGTTGAACGACAGTCCGAGCGTCTCCAGCGGGATGATATTTCCCAGCTCAGACGGCAGCGCGCCCGAAATCTCGTTGAGGCCGAGCCGGAGAGTCCGGAGATTGACGAGCAACCCGATCTGATGCGGAAGGGCGCCGGTCAAGGAGTTGCTTTCCGCCTCCAGCGACTGCAGCCCGGGGAAGCTCCCGACGGCCGACGGCAGGCTGCCGGTAAGATTGTTGTTGCTGAGCAGAATCTGCGTGACGGTCGTGGAAGCGGAGTCGCAGGTTACGCCCGCCCAGGAGCATTCAGTGCCGGCCGCGCCGAGCCAGCCGGCATGTGTTGTCCACCCCGGTCCCCCCGTCGCGTTGTAGATGGCGATGAGGGCCGAGCGCTGCGCCGCCGGCACCTTGGCGCGGCAGGGCACGGCAGCCAGGAGAGAGGCAAGGGTCAAGAGAACAGACAAAAACGAAGCAGGCTTCAACGTCTCCTCCGGGAAATCCGAAATGGGCTCCTAGAATACGCTGCGAATCCGTTCCAGGGTATCCTCGAATTCGTGTACGTCCTCGCCATCCACTTCGCTCCCGGCACCGGTGAGGCGCTCGCAGCACCGCTCGCCGAGGCTTTGGGCAGCACCCTCTACGAGGCGCGAGCGCGGCTGAGCGATCCGGAGGGAGGCCCGGCCGTCGTGGCAACCTGCGGCGAGATCCAACCCGCCTGGGCCTGTGCCGGCCGGTTGCGAGCCAACGGCTTCTCTCCCCTGCTGATCACCCCGGAGGACGTGGAAACGAACGCCGCCCGGTTTCAGGTGCGCAGCTTCACCCTAGGAGGGCAGGGATTCACCGCCGTTTCGCGCCGGGGAGAGACCGCCGAGATCGCCTACCGCGAGATCGACTTCGTCCTGCGGGGGACGCGCCTCGAGGAGCGGAAGGAGGTGAAGATCACCGAGCAGCGGAAGTTCAGCGCCGGACGGGCGTTACTCACCGGCGGGCTGATGCTCACCAAGAAGACACGCACGGTCGAGCCGGTGACCACCGAGGATCGGGACGACTTCGTTCAACTCTACGGCAACGGCCGGCCGCCCGTGGTCTTCCACGCCACCGGCCTCAACTATCAGTCCCTGGGCACCGCCCTCCAACCCTCGGTGGCCGCGAACTTCGCACAGTTGGTCGAGCGCCTGCGCCAAGCCGCTCCCCATGCCCGCTTCGACGACCGGCTGGCCAACCGCGCCGGCCGCGCCCGCATCCTGGGGCCGATGCTCAAGGACCGGCACCTCGACATCGCCGTCACTCTGCTCGCCCGGGTGCTGCGATCCGCCGACACCCGTGGCGCCAGCGGCGGTTTCAGAAACTGAATTTCACGCCAATTCCGGGCTGGTTGCGAGGCCCCACGAGGGGCGCGACCTGGAATCGCCGGCGCTCCTTGGCATTGCGGTGCACGACGGCCCTACCGACCGCGGTTCCGATAATCGCCCCGGCGGTGACGTCTGAAAAGAAATGGGCTTGGTGGTGGATGCGGGCGAAGCCGACCAGCGTCGCGGAGCCGTAAGCCACAACCTGGACCCACCTCGCGTCGTAGTGGGTGGCGATGACCGAGGCCACGGCAAAGGCTTCGGTTGCGTGTCCTGAGGGGAAGGACGACTTGCCGCCGAAGGCGTTGAAGTCGAACGTCCGGGTTGAATCGTGCGGCCGGTTGCGGCCCGTCACGGACTTCAGCGCCGGCGTGATGATGCCGTCGGCGATCAGGCTGGCAATCAATCCATCCTCCCCCACCGAGCGGGCTTTTGCATCGTCTCCCAACAGACCTCTCAGGTAGAACGTCCCGACGACCGCCAAGGCGCCGCCGGTACCCAGTGGTTCGAAGTCTGTCGCGACCTGGTCCGCAAAATGATTGTGGTCGCGCTCCTCAGCGTCGCGCACCCACCTGTCCAGCAATGCCGCCGCACCGACTCCTGCGACGGCGAGGGAAAAATGCCCCCACTGCGGCGCCTTCCAAGTGAGCGGCGCACCCAAGACGTCCCGCAAGTCGACGAGCACCAGGCGAGGAAGGCTCGCAGCGTCAGGCGGGTGTTCCTGAGCGGCGTCTGCGGCCACAGCGAAGGCGCTGGCGCTTGGCGACGAGGTCTCAGACGAGGGATCAGAGGTCTGGGCGGTAGCGGCGGCGCTACCCAGAATGGCCACGACCATCAAGAAACCGGCCACTCTTGGTAGCGCCTGAACCCTCATTCGCCAATGCACCTACCGGCTGACGACGAGAATCACGAACGAATCCGGCAGGATGGCCGGCCGCGGACGCGGTTGCTCCGCGGTGGCGGCAGGCGTCGGTCCAAACTTGGCCGTCGCCAGGTAGACGGTGTGGGTCTTGTCGTCCAGGGCCATGGTCCGCGCACCGCGGCGGGTGGGCACGGTCTCGGCGACGGTGAACTTGTCCGGCGTCTCTTCCTTGATGACCGTCAAGGTGCCTTCGCCGTTCGAGCTGAAACCGAGCTGCGTCCCGGCATCGAAACCGTTGGCGTCGACCCCGTCGCCGATGGGAACCGTGGTGACCACCTTGCCACCCTCGGTGTCCACGACGGCCGCCAGCTTGTTGGAGCAGCCGACGAGGAGCCGGTGGTGGGCGCGGTCGATCGCCATGCCCGACGGCTCTTCACAGGGCGTCAACGGCCAGTGCGCCTTCACCGCCAAATCTTTCGCGCCAAGCTCCACGACTTCGCTCTTGTCCTCGATGTTGACGAAGATCCTGCCCGCGAGGTCCGAGGTGGCGAACTCGGGCTTGCCGCCCAGCTCGATCGTGCCCGCGACCTTCCCGGTCTTCGCGTCCAGGACCGTGGCGTTCTTGGAGCGGCCGTTGAACGCGAAGACCTGCGACGAGAAGGGGTCGTAGAGGATGGCGTCAGGGTTCTCGCCCGTGGACTTGACCTCGCTCAAATTGGCCAGCGTCTTGAGGTCGAAGATCGTGATCATCGAGCTGCGGCCGTTGCTGATGAAGCCGCGACCGAGGTCTGGAGCGAAGGCGATGCCGTGCACTCCCGACAGGTTTCCGATCTCGCCGACCGTCTTGTCGTTGTCGACGTCGACGACCACGACTTTCGTGGCATGCGAGATGTAGAGGCGCCGCGATGCGGA
>DATIOS010000621.1:0-10041 GCA_035472915.1 Thermoanaerobaculia bacterium | reverse complement strand
CCCGACCGGTCTCCTGAAGCTGCTCTGGCGGGTGAAGGTCCGCCGCTGCCGGCGGGTGCGCACCGTCGCCCTCGGCGTGCTGCCGGAGCACCGGCGGCTGGGACTCGAGACCATCCTGATTCAGCGCACGATCCGCAACAGCGGCCAACTCGGTTACTTCGGGGGCGAGCTGGGCTGGATCCTCGAGGACAACGAAGCCATGCTGCGCCCACTGCGGCGGCTCGGGGCGCGCCAGACCAAGGTCTTTCGCGTCTACGACCGGCCGCTCCCCTGAGCAGCCTCAAGCAGGATGTCGCAGCCGACCCAGGTCCTGGTCACCGGTGCCACCGGCTTTCTCGGCACGGCGCTGGTGGCCGAGCTCGTCCGCGGCGGCGCCGCCGTCCGTGCCCTGAGCCGCCGGCAGAGCGACCGCACGGGGCTCGGCGAGCAGGTCACCTTCGCCGAGGGGGACATTCTCGATCCGGACTCGCTGCGGCGCGCCGTGGCGGGCTGCTCCCGGGTCTTCCACCTCGCCGCCTACGCCCGCAACTGGGCGCCCTCCCCGGAAGTCTTCCACGCCCACAACGTGCAGGGGCTGCGCAACGTGCTCGACGCGGCGGAGGCCGCGGGCGTGGAACGGGTGGTGTGGACCTCGACCATCGTCACGCTGGGGCCGACTCCCGCCGGCGTGGTGGGCGACGAAACCCTGAAGCAGGACGCGAGCCGCCGCTTCTTCACCGACTACGAGGCGACCAAGGCCGCGGCCGAGGAGGAGGCGTTGCGGCGGGCCGCCGCCGGCTTTCCCGTGGTCATCGTCAACCCGACGCGGGCTTACGGGCCGGGCAAGCTGACGGAAGGCAACTCGCTCAGCCGCCTGATCGACCTCTACCAGCGGGGGAGGATGCCGTTCCTCCTTGCCGGCGGCGTCAACGTCGGCAACTACGCCTTCGTCGACGATCTGGCGCGGGGGCACCGGCTGGCCATGGAGCGGGGGCGGCCCGGCGAGCGCTACATCCTCGGCGGAGAGAACGCCAGCCTGCGGCAATTCTTCACCCTGGTGGACGCGGCGAGCGGCCGGTCACACACCAAAATCAACCTGCCGGCCGGAGCCGCGCGCCTGTGGGCCAGGACCCAGGAGCTTGCGGCCCAATGGCTGGGGATCTACCCGCAGATCACTCCCGGCTGGGTCGACACCTTCCTCGCCGACTGGGCCTTCACCTCCGCCAAGGCCGAGCGCGAGCTGGGCTACAGCGTCACTCCGCTCGCCGAGGGAATCCGCCTCACTTGCGATTGGCTGCGCGCCCGGCAGGGGAGCCGCCGTTGAGCTCACTGGTAGAGCCGCTCCGCGAGGCCCTGCGCGGCGCCAACCGCAAGCCCACCCTCGTCCTGCTGGCGGCGCCGGTCCTCGTCACCACCTACCGGTACTTTGGCGACCGGCCGTTCTACCACGAACATCTCGCCGCGCATTTCGTGCTCTTCGGCGACGCCGGATTGACGGCCGCCCTCTACAGCTTCGCCTCCTGCTTCCTGCTGCTCGGCATCGTTCCGGCCGTGATCATCCGCACCGTCTTCGGCGAGCCGTTGCGCCTCTACGGCGTGCAGGGCGGCGACCTCCGTTACGGCCTCCGTGCCTTCCTGGTGATGGCGCCGGTGCTGGTGGCAGCCTCCGCCATGGCCGCCAGGATGGCCCCCTTCCGGGCCGAGTATCCGCTGTTCAAGGGGGCCGGCGGCTCGCTCTCCTTGTTCGCCGGTTACTCTTTCGCCTACCTTTTCTACTACCTCGGCTGGGAGCTCTTCTTCCGCGGCTTTCTGCAGTGCGGGCTGCGGCAGAGCTTCGGGGACGGCAACGCCATCCTCGTCCAGACGCTCGCCTCGTGCCTGGCGCACATCGGCAAGCCGCCGGGAGAGATCTACGGCGCCATCCTCGCCGGCCTGGTGTGGGGGCTGGTCGTCTTCCGCAGCCGCTCGCTGCTCGCCGTGCTGCTGGCGCACTGGCTGCTGGGCGTGAGCCTCGACGCGCTGATCTGCTTCGGGAGCCTGCCTCACCCTTGAGCGCCGCCGGCGAACCCGCCGTGCCGCCGGGCGGCCCCGGCTTCCTGCGGCCGCTGGAGTGGCTGGTGATCGGCAACTCGGTCGTCTACGGCCTGGTCCTTCTGGCCGCTGCCGCCAGGGGCTTCTCCGGCTGTCTGGCCCAGGCGGCGTGGAGCTTCGGAGTCGGCGCCGGCGCGTGCCTCGTCGGCTGGGCCACGCGGCGCACCACCCACCGCGGCCTGCTGCTGGTACGCCTCGGCTGGGCGCCGGTCATGTACTTTATTTTCTACCATCAGGCCGGCATCATCTGGCCCACGATCTACCGTGCGCCCTTCGACGGGTGGCTCGCCTCGGCGGACCAGGCCCTGTTCGGCACGCAGCCCGCCTTGCGTTTCCAGGATCTCCTGCCGTCGCGCCTGTTGAGTGAAATCTTCTGCTACGCCTACTTCACCTACTTCCTTTACACACCGCTGGTGGGAGTCCCCGCCTTCTTCAAGAGCTTTGCGGCGGCGGAGCGCGTCGTCTTCGCCACGACTCTCGGCTACTACCTCTGCTACACCATTTTCTGGCTGTTCCCCACGGTGGCGCCCCACTACTGGTTCCCGCCCCACGCCGGGCCCCAGCCCTACAACGGCTACGTCTTCAACCACCTGCTCTTCTTCCTCACCTCGCACGGCGAGATCCGCGGCGGCGCCTTCCCGTCGTCCCACATCGCGGTCGCGACGCTGCTGACGGTCTACGCGCGCCGGGAGACGCCGCGGCTGTTTCCTTTTCTCGCCGTGACCACCGCGCTGCTCTACCCGGCCGTCGTCTACCTCCACGCCCACTACGTCGTCGACGTTCCCGCGGGTATCGCCGTCGGCCTGTTCGTCGCCGCCATCTCCGACCGTCTCCAGGCCCGGTTCGGCGGCGGCTAAGCCCGGGTAAGCCCGCCGCCGTTCCTACCAGATCCGGCAGATCTTCTCGGGCTCCTTGTACAGCGCCTGGCCGGGCCTGCAGGAGAACGCCTGGTCGAACTCGGGCATGTTCACCACGACGCCGTTGATCCGGGCCTCGTGCGGCGAGTGGGGATTGACGCGGGCGCTCAGGCGCAGCGCCTCGGGACGGTCGCCGCCGCAATCCCACTGGGCGAAGCCGACGAAGAAGCGCTGCTCGGGCGTGAGACCGTCCACCGGCTGGAGCCTCTGCCCTTGGGTCTCCTGCTGCCAGGCAAGGTAGGCAAGGATGAGCCCGCCGAGATCGGCCACGTCCTCGCCCAGGGTGAGCTTGCTGTTGATCTTGATGTCGTCCACCACCGTGTACTGCGCGTACTGATCGCTGACGCAGGCGGCCCGCTTGCGGAACTCCTTGTCGTCGTCCGCCGTCCACCAGTTGCGCAGGGTTCCCTGCGCGTCGAACTGGCGCCCCTCGTCGTCGAAGCCGTGGGTCAGCTCGTGGCCGATGGTGCCGCCGGTGTTGCCGTAGTTGGGCGCGGCGTCCAGCTTGGGATCGTAGAGCGGCGGCAGCAGCACGGCGGCCGGAAAGTTGATGTCGTTCATCGACGGGTTGTAGTAGGCGTTCACCGTCGACGCCGTAATCCCCCACTCGCCGCGGTCGACCGGCTGGCCGATCTTGGCGAGATCGCGCCGCGTCTCGAAGACGCTCGCCCGCTGGACGTTGCCCGCGAAGTCGTCGCGCCGGACTTCCAGGGCCGAGTAGTCGCGCCACTTGTCCGGATAGCCGACCTTGTCCCGCATCGCCTGCAGCTTGACCAGCGCCTGCTTTTTCGTCTCGGGGCTCATCCAGGGCGACTGCTCGACGCGCACGGCCATGGCGTCGCGAATCTGCTTCACCATCCGCTCCGTGTCGGTTTTCACCTGGGCCGGAAAAGCCTTGCGAACGAAGACCTCGCCGAGCGCCTCGCCGAGATCGCGATCGATCCAGTTGACGCAGCGCTTCCAGCGCGGCGACTGCTGCTTCACCCCCGTCAGGTAGGCGTGGTAGAAGTCGAAGTCCGCTTGCACGAAGGGAGTCGATAGATAGGGCGCGGCGGTCCCCGCGAAATGGAGGCGGAGATAGGCCCGGAGATCGCCGAGAGGAGCGGTGGCGAGCTGCCGGTTCACGGCCTTGAGGAACTTGGGCTCGGTGACGTTGAAGTCCGCGAGATCGGCCTTGCCGAGTGCTTCCAGATAGGCGTCCCAGTGGAACGCGGGAGTGAGCGCCTGGAGCGCCTTGCGCTTCAGGGGATGGGCGATCTTGTAGGGATCGCGCCGCTCGACCGGAGTGAGGGAAGCCTTGGCGAGGACGGTCTCCAGGCGCAGCACGGCCGCCGCCTCGCGCGCCGGCTGCTTGTCGCCCAGCAGCTCGAACAGCTTCCGCATGTAGGCCCGGTAGTGGTCGCGGGTCTCTTTGGATTTGGCGTCGTTCTTGATGTAGTCCTCGGGTGAAGGCAGGCCGAGACCGCCGGCGACCACGAAGCCGATGACCTTCGAGGCGTCCCGCGGATCCTGGCCGGAGCCGAAGCCGAAGAGCAAGGCGCCCGCGCCCCCCTCCAGGTGCAGCCGGCCGATCAGGGCGGCCAGCTCGGCCCGGGACTTCAGCCCGGCGATGGCCGCCAGCTCGGGCTTCAGCGGCGCGGCGCCAGCCTTCTCTACGGCGGGCTCGTCCATGCAGGTGGCGAAGTAGTCGCCGATCTTCTGGGTGTTGGCGTCGCGCCCGGGGTCAGGCCGGGCCGCCTCCTCCAGCAGCCCCCAGAGGACACGCTCGTTGTCGTCCTCCATCTTCGAGTAGACGCTCCAGCGGGGACGGTCGGCGGGGATCGGATTCTTGTCCAGCCACTTGCCGCACGAGAACTTGAAGAGATCGGCGCACGGATCGACCGACCGGTCCATCACCGACGGATCGAGGCTCGGCGTGTATGGGAGTGCCGCCATGGGGCGCTCCGGAGCGGCGGGCTCCGCGCCGCGAACCGCTGATCCGGTCAGAATGACGAGGGTGAAAATCGCGGGAACGGCGAGACGCTGGATCATCGAAAGGCTCCTTCAGACAGAGAGACACCATAGGCGGCCCGGCCGCCGGAGACCGTATCTACGAATTGGGGGGAGGATGGTTGCAGTGCTCAGCCCTGAAGGCGGTGCGCGAGTTGCTCGGCCCGCTGCTGGTTGGCCGTGGCGGTGTCCGGGGGCTTGAGCTCGCGCCGGGCGACCGAGGCCACTTTCAGCTCGCGCTCGGCGGCGCTGAGACCGTGGTCGTGAAGGGCGTCCCAGGTCTGGCTCACGACGATCGCCTCCAGGTTCTGGACGCGCTCCTGGAGGGCCTCGTTGAGCTTCCGCACCTCGGCCATCTCGCGCTCCAACTCGTCGGTCGAGGCGCCGAGCTGGCGCTGGGTGGCCTTGAACTTCATCCACTCCTTGAAGGTCCCAGCGAGAATTCCCGCGAGGGGAATCAGGATCCAGATCGAGCCCCAAGGGAACATCGCGCGCCCTCCTCTTGTAATGATATCCCGCCGGCGCCGGGTCAGCGCTTCCCGTCCGACATCGCCGCCAGCATCTCCTTGACCGCCGCCTCCAGGCCCACGATCACCGCGCGGGCGACGAGGGCGTGGCCGATGTTCAGCTCTGCCATGCCGTTGATCGCCGCGATGGGTCCGACGTTGCCGGTGTTGAGCCCGTGCCCGGCGTAGGCCTGCAAGCCCAAGGCGCTCCCCTGCTCCACCGCTTCGGCGATCTGCCGCAACTGGGCCTGAACCGCCCCCGGTTCCGTGGCGCGAGTGTAGGCGTCGGTGTTGATCTCGAACCCGGTGACGCCGTGCGCCTTGAGCGCGGCGAGCGCCTGGATCTGCCGCAGGTCCGGATCGATGAACAACGAAACGGCGATCCCCGCCGCGGTCAGCCGGTCGCCGATGTCGGCGATCCGCCGGCCGTAGAGGATCAGGTTGAGGCCGCCTTCCGTCGTCACCTCCTCGGGCCGCTCCGGCACCAGGGTCACTTGATGCGGCTTGGCCCGCAAGGCGATCTTCACCATCTCCTCGGCGCTCGACATCTCCAGGTTGAGCTTGCCGCGCACGCTGGCGCGCAGACGCTCGACGTCCGTGTCCTGGATGTGCCGGCGGTCCACCCGCAGGTGGACGGTGACGCCCGACGCCCCCGCAGCCTCGGCGATTTGCGCCGCTTCCACCGGATCGGGATAGAGGGTCTTGCGCGCCTGCCGCAGCGTCGCGACGTGATCGACGTTGACCGAGAGCCTGGCACCCTGCCGCTTGGCGCCCTGCCGCCGGGTCGCGGCCATCAGCGCTCGATCTCCTGATCGATGCGAGTGAGATCCTCGGGCTCGAGGCTGATGAGCACGGTGCCGTCGATCGGCAGCAACGTCCGGTGTACCCGCTCGCCGAAGGTACAGTTGATCTCGTAGTAGCCGTCGGAGCTGATCTGCAGCAGAACGCCCCGTTGGCCTTTCATCCCCATGATGCCGTTGTGGATCATCACCGTGGTGTGGAGCTCCATCAGCCCTCCTCAATCTTCCTGAATGTAACCTTCATCTTTATATTCCTTGAGCTTTCTTTGCAGCGTGCGCAAGCCGATGCCGAGGATGTCCGACGCCCTGGCGCGGTGACCGCCGGTGCGGTCCAGGGTCTCGAGGATCGCCTGCCGCTCGATGTCGGCCATGGTGCGCGGCTCGCCCGCCACCGGCTGGACGGCCGAGCCGGTGGTGGAGACCGTGGACGACTCCCGCACCTCGATGGGCAGGTCCGCCATCGTGACCTCCTCGCCCAGGCTGAAGACCACGGCGGACTCCATGACGTTGCGCAGCTGGCGCACGTTGCCCGGCCAGGGATAGCGCGACAGCAGCTCCAGGGTGCCCTCGCTCAGCCGCTTCGGGGCCTTGCCGTGCTCCTGGCAGAAGAGGGCGAGAAAGTGCTCCGCGAGCTGCTGGATGTCGCCCGGCCGCTCGCGCAACGGCGGAATGCGCAGCGTCACCACCTTGAGCCGATAGTAGAGGTCTTCCCGGAAGCGCCCATCGGCGACCTCTTTCTCCAGGTCGCGGTTGGTGGCCGCGATCAACCGGAAGTCGACCGAGATCAGATCGCTGCCGCCCACCCGCATGATCTGCCGCTCTTCGAGCACGCGCAGCAGCTTGACCTGCAGCTCGGGATACAGCTCGCTGATCTCGTCGAGGAACAGCGAGCCCTTGTGCGCCAGCTCGAACTTGCCGATCTTGCGCGTCACCGCGCCGGTGAAGGCGCCGCGCTCGTGGCCGAAGAGCTCGCTCTCCAGGATGTCGCTGGGAATGGCGCCGCAATTGATGGCGAGGAAGCGCTCGTTACGGCGCGGGCTCGCCCGGTGCACGGCGTTCGCCACCAGCTCCTTGCCGGTGCCGCTCTCGCCGATGACGAGGACGCTCGAACGGGTGGGAGCGACCATCCGCATCTGCTCAAACAGGCGTTCCATGGGCGTCGAGCGGCCGATAATGCTCTCGAAACCGAAACGCTTGTCGAGCTGCTCCCGCAGGCTCGACACCTCTTCCTTGAGCTGCTGCTTTTCGATCAGGTTCATCACCCGCTTGCGCAGCTCGTAGAGGTCCACGGGCTTGGTGAGATAGTCGTCGGCGCCCACCCGCATGGCCTCGACCGCCGACTCGATGGAGCCGTAGGCGGTGACCAGCATGATGGCGAGGTCGAGCTTGCGCTCCCGCACCTCGTGCAGGAAGGCGAGCCCGTCCATGCCGGGCATGCGCAGGTCGCAGACGGCGAGGCGCGCTTCGTTCTCGTCCAGGAACTCCAGCGCCTTCTTCGCGTCATCGAAAGTGCGCACGGCGAGCCCCGCTTTCTCGAGGGCGATCGCCATCGATTCGCGGGAGCCGGTTTCGTCGTCGATCACGAGGATGAGAGGCTTGTCGGACATGCGAGGGTCATTTTGGCACATTCGGGGATCGAGGTGGGGTACACTGATCTTCTCCGGCGGATATGACTCTCCCCTTCGACGCCAAGCCGACTGCCGCTTCGACCACCGTCGAAGGCGTCCTGGAACGGATCGTCTTCAGCAACGAGGAGAACGCCTGGACCGTGGCGCGGCTCACCGTGCCCGGCCAGCGCGACCTGGTGACGGCGGTCGGCAACCTGCTGGGCGTGCAGCCGGGGGAGAACCTGCGCCTCACCGGCGCCTGGATCCAGGACCCGAAGTACGGCAAGCAGTTCAAGGTCGCTTCCTACGCCACGGTGACCCCGGCGACGGTGGGCGGCATCGAGAAGTACCTGGGGTCCGGGCTGATCCGCGGCATCGGCAAGGTCATGGCGGCGCGGCTCGTGGCATGCTTCGGAATGGAGACGCTCGACGTCATCGAGAAGCAGCCGGACCGGCTGGTCGAGGTGGAGGGCATCGGCCCCAAGCGCAGCCGCGACATCCTCCGCGCCTGGGAGGAGCAGCGGGAGATCAAGGAGGTGATGATCTTCCTCCAGTCGCACGGCGTCTCCACCCACTACGCGATCAAGATCTACAAGGCCTACGGCCCGCGGTCGACCGAGCTGGTGCGGGAGAATCCATACCGCCTGGCGACGGACATCTACGGAATCGGCTTCAAGTCGGCCGACAAGATCGCCGCGGCGCTCGGCGTGCCGCCCACGGCGCCGCAACGCATCGAGGCCGGCTCCCTCTATCTGCTGGGGCAGGGCGCGGACCGCGGCCACGTCTACCTGCCGCGCAAGACGCTGCTGGAGGAGGCCGAGAAGCTGCTGGAAGCGCCGCCGGCCCTGGTGGATCAGGCGCTCGCGGCGCTCGCGGAGATGGAGCAGATCGTCCTCGAGCCGCCCACCGCAAACACCGCACCGGAGGACCAGGACGTCTTTCTCAAGTCGCTCCACACCGCCGAGTCCGGAGTCGCCGCGCGCCTGCGCGCCCTCCTCATCCAGCCGCCGCTGCCGCTGGAGATCGACGTCGACCGCGCCCTCGACTGGTTCGAGAAGAGCGAGAAGATCGAGCTCGCCCGGCAGCAGCGCCAGGCCGTCCGCGCCGGCCTCACCCGCAAGGTGCTGGTGATCACGGGGGGTCCCGGCACCGGCAAGACGACGCTGGTGCGGGGCCTGGTGAAGATCCTGGAAAAGAAGCGCCAGAAGGTGCTCCTCGCCGCCCCCACCGGCCGCGCCGCCAAGCGCCTCTCGGAGGCCACCGGCGCCGAGGCCACGACCCTCCATCGCCTGCTGGAGATCGACCCGAAAACCCGCCAGTTCGTCCGCAACCGCGAGCATCCGCTCTCCTGCGATCTGCTGATCGTCGACGAGGCGTCGATGCTCGACGTCGTGCTAGCCCACTACGTGCTGCGGGCGGTGCCGGACCACGGCCGTCTGATCCTCGTCGGCGACGTCGACCAGCTCCCTTCGGTGGGGCCGGGCCGGGTGCTCGGCGATCTCATCCGCTCGACGGCGGTGGAGGTCGTGCGTCTCACCGAGATCTTCCGCCAAGCCGAGCGCAGCCTGATCGTCGTCAACGCCCACCGGGTCAACCAGGGAATGATGCCCATCCTGGAGTCGGTGGACAGCGACGGCGACTTCTTCTTCATCGAGCGCCCCCAGCAGGAGGAGCTGGTGGAGACCGTCGCCCAGCTCGTTTCCCGCCGCATTCCGGCGAAGTTCGGCCTCGATCCCGTGGAGCAGATCCAGGTGCTGACGCCGATGAACCGCGGCCCCCTCGGCACCGAGAACCTGAATGCCGTGCTGCGCGAGCTGCTCAATCCGCAGGGCGCCGAGGTGACCCGCGGCGGCCGCACCCTGCGCGTCGGCGACAAGGTGATGCAGGTGCGGAACAACTACGACCTCGAGGTCTTCAACGGCGACATCGGGCGCATCGTCGCCATCGACGAGATCGAGCAGCTGGTGACCGTGGCGCTCGACGGCCGCCAGGTGGTCTACGACCACGGCTCGCTCGACGAGTTGGTTCTCGCCTACGCCTGCACGATCCACAAGTCGCAGGGCAGCGAGTATTCCTGCGTGGTGATCCCCCTCCATTCGGCGCACTACGTGATGCTGCAGCGCAACCTGCTCTACACCGCCCTCACCCGGGC
>DATIOS010000620.1:0-12305 GCA_035472915.1 Thermoanaerobaculia bacterium | reverse complement strand
CTCTCGAGGTTGGTCTTGACCTGCGCCAGGAACTGGGCGGCATAGGCGCCGTCCACCAGGCGGTGATCGTAGGTGATGGCGAGATAGGACATCGTTTTGATGACGATCGCGTCGTTGCCGTCGGCGTCCTCGACGACGATGGGCCGCTTTTCGACGGCGCCGATGCCGAGGATGGCCACCTGCGGCTGATTGATGATCGGCGTGCCGAAGAGACTGCCGAAGACGCCTGGGTTGGTGATGGTGAAGGTGCCGCCCTGCGTCTCTTCGGGCTTGAGCTTCTTGCCCCGCGCCCGGTCGGCAAGGTCGTTCGCCGTCTTCGCGAAGCCCACCAGACTGAGCTGGTCGGCGTGCTTGATCACCGGCACGATCAAACCGCGCGATCCCATATCAACCGCCATGCCGAGATTGATGTCCTTTTTGTAGACGATGTTGGTGCCGTCCACAGCGGCGTTGAGCGACTTGTGGCCCTTGAGCGCCGTGGCCACGGCCTTGAAGATGAAAGGCATGTAGGAGAGCTTCGTGCCCTCTTTCTTGAAGAAGCCGTCCTTGGCTCGGGCGCGGACGCGGGCGACTTTCGAGAAATCGATGTGGAAGACGGTCGTCACGTGAGCCGACGTGGCCTTCGAATAGACCATGTGCGCCGCCGTGATCTGGCGGATTTTCGACATCGGCTCGATTTCGACGTTCTCTCCCGGCGTATACGCCGGAACGTGGAAGCCCCCGGCAGGCCGAGATGCGGGCGCCGGAGCCGCGGCGGCGGGAGTGGATGGCGCGGCAGCCGGGGCTGCGGCAGGCGCCGCCGCCGGAGCCGTCTTGCGCTGCTCCAGATAGCCAAGGATGTCGTCTTTCGTCACGCGGCCCTGAGCGCCGGTGCCGGAGACCTCCTCGAGGTTGACTCCCTCCTTGGAAGCGATGTTACGCACCAGCGGGCTGGAGAATTTGCGCTGCCGTTCTTCGAGGCTGCCCTCTTCGCTCTTCGCGGCCGGAGCCGGCTCGGGCGTTGCCTCCTGTGGCGCAGGAGGCGGCGCCGGCGCCGCCTCCACGTTGGGCGCCTTGGGAGGCGACTCGGTCTCCTTCTGGTCCGTCACCGTGGGAGGCGGCGGCGGGGGCTCGGCTTCTTTCGACGACGCCGCGGCCGGCTGCCCTCCCGCCTCGCCGATCGTCGCCACCACCTGGTTGACGGGGACGGTCTCCCCTTCCTGATTGCGAATCTCCAGCAGCGTGCCGGCCGCGGGGCTGGGAATCTCAGCGTCGACCTTGTCAGTCGAAATCTCGAACAGGGGCTGATCGCGCTCCACCTTGTCGCCCACCTTCACCAGCCAGCGGGTAATGGTGCCTTCGGCGATCGACTCCCCCATCTGGGGCATCACGACTTCAGTTGCCATAAGCTCTCCCCTATCTCTCTCTTCCAGTTTCGCGTCGCAGTCAATTCATTCAATAGGTGGACAGCTCGCGCACTTTGGCGACCAGCTTGTCCACGTTCGGTAGGTAGGCCTCCTCGAGCGTCGGGCTGTAGGGGACCGGAGTATCTGGGCAGCAGAGCCGGTGGACCGGCCCATCCAGCCATTCGAAGGCGTGCTGGCCGATCCGCGCGGCCACCTCGCCGGCGACGGAGCCGGTGATCTGCTCTTCGGTGAGAACGATCACGCGGTTGGTCTTGCGGACGGTGGCGAGGATCGCCTCCTGATCGAGGGGCTTGAGAGTGCGGAGATCGAGGACTTCGAGATCGATCCCATCCCCCTCCAGGCGGCCGGCGGCCTCCAGCGCCACGTGCAGCATAGCACCGTAGGTGATGACCGACAGGTCGCGCCCTTCGCGCGCCAGCCGCGCCTTGCCGATCGGCACCAGCTCATCTCCGGCCGGCAACTCGTCCTTGAGGCGCCGGTACAGGTACTTGTGCTCGAAGTAGAGCACCGGATTGGGATCGCGGATGGCGGCCCGGAGCAGACCGTAGGCGTCAGCCACGGTGCCTGGCGCCAGAATCTTCAGGCCCGGTGTATGCTGAAAGTACGACTCCGGATTCTGGCTGTGATACGCCGAGCCGTGGACGTTGCCACCCGCCGGGCCGCGGACCACCAGCGGCACCGTCTGCCCCCAGCGGTAGTGATTGGGGGCGGCGAAGTTGATGATCTGGTTGAAAGCGCAGGAGATGAAGTCGATGAACTGCATCTCCACCACCGGCAGCATGCCCATCATGGCGGCGCCGATGGCGCAGCCGATCATCGCGGATTCGCTGATCGGCGTGTCGATGATCCGCACCGGCCCGAAGCGGTCGAGGAATCCGGCGGTGACCCGAAAGGCACCACCATAGGTGCCGATGTCCTGGCCGAGCATGAACACCCGCTCGTCCTGCTCCATCTCGTCCCACAGAGCCTGGCGAATCGCCTCGAGGTAGGTGACCGTCTCGGCGGCCATCAGGCTTTGACCTCCGAAGCCCCATACACACCTTCGAAGGCCCGCTCGGGCGGCGGCATGGGCGAGGCGAGGGCGAAATCGACTTCCTCGTTGAGCTGAGCGTCGATCCTCGCCACGATCTCCTTGAGATCCTCGTCGTTGGCGAGCCCGCTACCGAGCAGGTGGCGCTCGAAACGATCGATCGGGTCTTTCGGCCGCCACTCCTCGAACTGTTCCTTGGGAACGTAGCCCGCGTCGTCGTGCTCGGCGTGCCCTTTCATGCGGAAGGTCTTCGACTCGATCAGGCTGGGACCCCCACCGGCGCGGGCCCGCTCGACCGCGCGCTTCGTCGCCTCGTAGACCGCCAGCACGTCGTTGCCGTCCACCGTCTCTCCCGGAATGCCATAGGCGGCGGCGCGCGTGGCGATGTTCTTGATCCGCATCTGCCGCGAGGTGGGCGTCGAGTAGGCCCAGCCGTTGTGCTCGGCGATGAGCACGAAGGGCACGCCGAGCACCGCGGCAAGGTTCAGCCCCTCGTGAAAGTCGCCGGTCGAGGTGCCGCCGTCGCCGATGAAGGTGAGAGCCACGAGATCCTTGCCTTGCATTCGGCCTGCCAGGGCGACGCCCGCCATCACCGGGATGACGGCGCCCAGCATCGAGATCGGCGCCACCAACCCCCGCTTCAGGTCGCCGAAGTGGGTGTTGCCGTCCTTGCCGCCGGTCGGGCTGTCGCTCTTGGCCATGTACTGCATCATGACCTCTCGCGGCTTGACGCCCCGCACCAGCATGGCACCCAGGTTGCGAATCAGCGGCCCCATCACGTCCTGCGGTGACAGGGCGTAGGCGCATCCCACCGAGGTCGCCTCCTGGCCGCGGCTGGAATAGAGCCCGCCCACCACCTTACCCTGGCGGTAGAGGTTGCCCAGCCGCTCCTCCACCATGCGGTTCAGCTTCATGTAGGAGTAGAGCTCGAGCTGGCGCTCCCGCGGCAGGTCGGTTTTCGCCAGCTTCTCGGTCCTCTCCGCCGTTTCGACTTTGGGGTGAAGAGGACCCCAATCCTTGCCCAGTTTCGCCATGGGATTCCTTCTAGATGTGAATCGCCGCGCCGTGGGCGGCGTGCGCCGCTTCCATCACTGCTTCGGAGAGTGTTGGGTGGGCGTGCATGGTGCGCAAGAGCTCCTCGTCCGTGCCTTCCAGCTGCAGGGCCACGCAAGCCTCGGCGATGAGGTCGGTGGCATGGACGCCGACGATGTGGACGCCGAGGACTTCGTCATACTTCTTCTCGCGCACCACCTTCACGAAACCTTCCGTCTTGCCCACGATCCGCGCCTTGCCGAGAGCCGAGAAGGGGAACTTACCCACCGCGACGTCGTAGCCCCGCTCGCGGGCCTTCGCCTCGGTCAAGCCGACGCTGGCCACTTCCGGATCGCAGTAGGTGCAGGATGGGACGCGATCGTAGTTGAGGGGCTTCACCGGCAAGCCCGCCATGTGCTCGACCGCCAGGATCCCTTCCGCCGACGCCACGTGCGCCAGCCACGGAGTGTTGATGACGTCGCCGATGGCGTAAATCGTCGGCACCTGGGTCTGCATGAGGGAATTGACCTTGACGTAGCCGCGCTCCAGCTCGATGCCCAGAGCTTCGAGTCCGATGTTCTCGGTGACCGGCCGGCGGCCGATGGCCGACAGCAGCAGCTCGGCCTCGACGGTGTCCTTCTTGCCCCCTTCCAGATGCAGGCGCACGCCGGTCTCGGTCCTCTCGACGCTCGACATCTTGGTTCCGGCCATGACCTCGATCCCCCGCTTGCGCAAGGCGCGCTGGAGCTCGGCGGAGCATTCCTCGTCCTCGATGGGGAGGATGCGCGGCAGCATCTCGATCAACGTCACCTTGGTGCCGAACGAGGCGTAGACGGAGGCGAACTCGGTGCCCACGGCGCCCGCGCCCAGCACGGCCAGCGAGGCCGGTACCTTGCGCAGCTCCAGGATGTGGTCCGAGTTGAGGATGCGCTCGCCGTCCGCCGGAGCGATGGGGATGTCCCGCGGCACGGAGCCGGTGGCGATGATGACGTGCTTCGCGCCATACGTGGACTTGCCATCCGCGCCCTCGACCTCCACCTCGTGGGGACCGGTGAGGCGACCGAAGCCGCGCAGGGTCGTCACCTTGTTCTTCTTGAAGAGAAAGTCGATGCCCTTGGAGTTGGCGTCGACCACTTTCTGCTTGCGGTCCTGGGCCTTGTTGATATCGAGCGCCGGCGCTCCCACCACGATGCCCAGGCCATCGGCGTCGCGAATCTCATCCAAGACTTCCGCGGTGTGCAGCAGCGCCTTGGTGGGAATGCAGCCCCGCAGCGTGCAGGTGCCGCCGACTTTCGGGTCCTTCTCGACGACGGCCACCTTCATGCCGAGCTGCCCCGCCCGGATGCCGGCGACGTAGCCACCGGGACCGCTGCCGATGATGATCAGGTCAAAGTCTTCTCGCGCCATCAGATCTCCGTATTTTGGATTTTAGATTTTGGATTTTGGATTCGAAAGGAAGAGTCAGGTCGAGACGTTCGCCAGAGCCTCGACAGGCTGGGCCCGGTACCGGCCCGGTTTCTCCTCGACGAGCCGGGCGAAGGGGATGTCGGGATCGTGCTCGAAGACGCAGAGCCAGCTCCCCTCGACCGCCCGGGGCAGCCAGAGCCTCTTGTTCTCCAGCGTCGTCATCGGATACAGGTCGTAGCTCATGATCCAGGGATAGGGGACGTGGGCGGTCATGGGCACCAGGTCGGCCCAGAACACTCCCTTTTGGTCGTCGCCGCCATCCAGTAAAACGATGCACATGTCCGCGTTATGCCCGGGCGCGCGCACCGCCTTCACTCCCGGGATGGGCTCAGCCTCGTCGTCGAACAGCTCGGCTATGCCCGCCTCGAAGAGCGGCTCCCAGTTGTCGGGGAAGTAGCTCGCCCGATCCCGCTCGTTGGGCCGGCGGGCGTGCTCGACTTCTCCCCGCTGCAACCAGTAGCGCGCCCTCGGGAAGGTGGGAACGATCTTGCCCCCCTGCTCCCGGGTGTTCCAGCCGCAGTGGTCGAAGTGCAGGTGACTGAGGAGGACGTGGGTGACGTCCCCGAGCTCGTAGCCCGCGCGGCGGATGGCCTCCGGCAGGCGTACGGCCTGCGGGTCCATGGCGTACATCTGCTCGAACTTGGCGTCGTGCTTGTCGCCGATTCCGGTGTCGATCAGCAGAAGGTCGCTGCCGCGAGCCACCAGCAGGCAGTTGGTGCCCATGCGGATGCGGTTCTCGGCGTTCGGCGGGCACGGCTTTTCCCACAGCACGCGCGGCACGACGCCGAACATGGCGCCGCCGTCCAACCGAAATTCGCCGTCGCTGACCCGCGTCAGCTCGAGGTTCCCCAGCTCCATCACGGGCAGAGTGTATCTGATCGTCATCCCCGCGGAGAGGCGCCTCAGTCGTGGTGCTGCTCCCCGTGCTCGTGCTCCGCCTTCTCCGCCCCCGGCGCACCGAGCCCGGCCTGCTGCACCATGGCCTGGTACTCCGGCGGGGTGAGCTTCGGCATCTTGCGCAAAAAGGCGACGATCGCCCAGATATCCTGGTCCGAATGGGTGACGCCGAAGGACGGCATGCCGGTCATCTTGAGCCCGTTCTTGACGATCCAGAAGGTCTCGCCCGGCGGGTCGGCGGCCGCGTGAGCCGCGAGCTCCGGCGGCTCGGGGTTCAGGCCCATGCCGATCTCGGAGACCTCGACCCCGGGGGCGCCGTGACAGGTCGTGCACATCTCGTGGTAATGGATGAGGCCCGTCCGGATCATCTGCGGATCGTCGAGCTTCGGCGGTGTGATTCCGTCCGCCCGCCGGGCCACCGAGCGATTGCGGGTGGTCGTCAGGACCGTCTTGACGAGCTTGTTGTCAGGCGTACTGGCGGCGACGTCAAACTGGCCCGAGTAGATGAAGACAACGCCCGCTACGGCCAGCACGATCAGAAAGATCAGCAGAGTGCGAATGGTTTTCATTTCCCCTCGTCCTCACGTAGAGTGAGCGGCGGTGTCTTCTCCGCGCCCAGGCAACGATCATGTCACGGCGGCCGGTTCGGCGGCCAGGGGAGACCTCGCCCTGGTGCTCACCGGCGGCGGCGCCCGGGGAGCCTACCAAGTCGGTGTGCTGCGCAATCTGGCTCGGCACTTCCCCACCTTGAGCTTCCCAATCCTCGCCGGAGTCTCCGCCGGGGCCATCAACGCCAGCTTTCTCGCCGCCCACCCTGGCAACCTCGCCGAGGCCACGGAGGACCTGTACGGAATTTGGAGCCGCCTCGAAGCCGACGACATCTTTCGGGTCGACACCGTTTCCCTCGCCCGCCATTTCACCCACTGGGCGGCCCGCCTCGCCTCAGGCGGCATGAGTCTTCCTGAAGTGCTCGGCCTGGTGGATTCCCGGCCCCTCCACGCCACGATCCAGCACTCCTCGGCCACAGTCGACGGCGAGCTCATTGGCATCGAGCGCAACCTGGAGCGGGGGACGCTCAAGGCTATCGCCCTGACGGCCCTCAACTACACCACGGAGCAGACGGTCACCTGGGTGCAGGCCCGGGACGTCCAGACGTGGAGCCAGCCTCGCCATCGCTGTCTGCCCGCCCGCATCACGACCGGGCACGTCATGGCCTCGGCCGCTCTACCTTTGTTCTTCCCGGCCGTGCGTCTGGGAGACGACTGGTATGGCGACGGCGGCATCCGCCTTTCGACCCCGCTGGTCCCCGCGATTCGTCTGGGAGCAACGCGCATCCTGGCCATCTCGCCGCACCACGAGCCCACCCAGGAGGAAGGCAACCGGCCCAAGAACGCGGGCTACCCGCCACCGGCGCAGATCCTGAGCCAGCTCATGGATGCCATTTTCCTCGACATCCTCGACGAGGACGTGCGCCGCCTCGAGAGCATCAACAAGCTGCTGACCCGGCTTCCGGCCGAGAGCGTGCGGGGGCTGCGAAAAGTGGAGATCCAGACCGTCCGCCCATCCCAGACCCTGGGCAGGATCGCGTCGGCCTACGAGCCCCGCCTGCCCGCAAGCTTCCGCTACCTCACTCGCAGCCTGGGCACCCGGGAGACTGACTCCTCAGACCTTCTGAGCTTCCTGATGTTCCAGCCGGACTATCTCCAGCGGCTGCTGAAAATGGGCGAAGAGGACGCCGAGGCGCGGCTGGACGAGCTGAGCACCCTCCTGGTCTGAACCTCAGGCCACCGTCACCTCGGGGCAGAGGAAGACGTCCTGAATGATGTGGAAGAGCTCGATACCTTCCTTCATCGGACGCTGGAAAGCCTTGCGGCCCGAGATCAGCCCGGAGCCACCGGCCCGCTTGTTGATCACCGCCGTACGCGCGGCGTCGGCAAAGTCGTTCGCCCCCTTGGATTCGCCGCCGGAGTTGATCAGGCTGGCGCGGCCCGAGTAGCAGTTCACCACCTGCCAGCGGTTCCAATCGATGGGGTTCTCGGTGACCAGCTCGCCATAGACCTTGGGGCTCGTCTTGCCGAAGTTGATCGCCTTGTAGCCGCCGTTGAGCGTCGCCTGCTTCTGCTTGACGATGTCCGCCTGGATCGTCGCCGCGAGGTGGTTGGCCTGGCCGGTGAGGTCGGCGGAGGTGTGGTAGTCGACGCCGTCCTTCTTGAAGGCGTCATTGCGGGTGTAGGCCCAGAGGACCGTCGCCAGCCCGAGCTCGTGGGCGTGGTAGAAAGCCTCGGAAATCTCCACGATCTCGCGGTCGGCGTCCTCGCTGCCGAAGTAGATGGTGGCGCCCACGGCGGCCGCGCCCATCTCCCAGGCCTGCTCGACGTTGCCAAAAAGGATCTGCTGGAACTTATTGGGATAGGTCAGCAGCTCGTTGTGATTGATTTTGGCGATGAAGGGGATCTTGTGGGCATATTTGCGGGCCAGCGAGCCCAGCACGCCCACGGTCGAAGCCACGGCGTTGCACTGCGCCTCGATCGCCAGCCGGACGATGTTCTCCGGATCGAAGTAGATGGGATTGGGCGCGAAGGAAGCCGCGGCCGAGTGCTCCACTCCCTGGTCCACGGGCAGGATCGACAGATAGCCGGTGTTCGCCAGCCGGCCAGACCCGAAGAGTCGCTGCAGGCTCACCAGCACGGGAGCCTTGCGGTCGGAGAGTCCCCAGGCTTGCGCCACGTGATCGGGCCCGGGCAGCATGAGCTGCTCCTTGGGAATCCCCTTGCAGGTAAAGGAGAGAAGGTTGTCCGCGTCGTTGCCCAGGTACTCCACGATGCGGTCGATGGCGCCGCTTCCCGTTCGCTCCACTATGGCCATTGGGGTCATCCCTCCCTAGCGTTCTCAAAAAGTTGGGCGTGTCCGCGGCGGGACGCGCGCGACCTATCTTACCAGTCCGGCCCGGATGTTAGGATCTCAGCCGGTTTTTTCCCATCTTCGAGGAGGCCCATGACCCACACGCTGAGAAATCTCGTTTTTGGCGCTCTTGCAACCCTGCTCGGCACCGCCATCGCGGGCTGCGCGACAGCTGCTCCGGCCCCGCCGGCCCCTGGCCCGGCGGCGAAGGCAAACGCGGCAAAGCCGGCGCCCGCGGCGGCAGCCGTCGCGGAAAGTCCCAGCCCGGCCGCCGAACCCGCGGCTCCCCCGCCAACCCCGGCCAAGCCGGCAGAGGTTCCTTATCCTTCCACCTACCAGCCGCTCCCCTCCCAACCCGTCCTCATCACCAACGCCACTCTTCTCACCGCGACCGGCGAACGCATCGCCCGCGGCTCCATCCTGCTGCGCGACGGCAAAGTCGCCGCCGTCGGCGCGAGCGTCGAGGCCCCGGCCGGCACCACGGTCGTCGACGGCACCGGCAAATGGGTGACGCCCGGGATCATCGACCCTCATTCCCACCTGGGTGTCTATGCCGCGCCCAGCGTCGAAGCCAATTCCGACGGCAACGAGGCCACCAATCCGAACACCGCCGAGGTCTGGGCCGAGCACTCGGTATGGCCCCAGGATCCCCAGTTTCCCCTGGCGCTCGCCGGCGGCGTGACCACCATGCAGATCCTCCCGGGCTCCGCCAACCTTTTCGGCGGCCGTAGCGTGACGGTGAAGAATGTCCCGGCCCGCAGCGTCTACGCCATGAAGTTCCCCGGCGCCCCCTACGGACTCAAGATGGCCTGTGGCGAGAATCCCAAGCGGGTTTACGGCACCAAGGGGCGGAGCCCTTCCACCCGCATGGGCAACGTCGCCGGCTACCGGGCCGCCTGGCTCAAGGCCCGTGACTACATGGAGAAATGGGACCGGTACGAGGCAAAAAAGAAGGCAGGCAAGGAATCGACCAAAGACTCCGGCCGAGAGGCCGAGCCCCCCACCCGGGACCTGCAGCTCGAGACCCTGGCGGGCGTGCTGCGCGGTGAAATCCTGGTGCAGAACCATTGCTATCGCGCCGACGAGATGATCACCATGATCGACGTCGCGAAAGAGTTCGGCTACAAGGTCACGGCCTTCCATCACGCCGTCGAGGCCTACAAGATCGCCGACGTGCTGGCCGCCAACGGCATCTGTGCCGACATGTGGGCCGACTGGTGGGGCTTCAAGATGGAAGCCTTCGACGGCATCCGCGAGAACATCGCCCTGGTCGAAAAGGCCGGCGCCTGCGCCATCGTCCACTCCGACTCGGCCGACGGCATTCAGCGCCTCAATCAGGAAGCCGCCAAGGCCATGGCGGCGGGCAACCGGATGGGAATGCACCTCAAGGAAGAGGACGCCATCCGCTGGCTGACCATCAATCCCGCGAAATCGCTGGGGATCGACAAGCAGACCGGTACCCTCGAAGCCGGAAAAATGGCGGACGTCGTGCTTTGGAGCGGCAACCCGTTCAGCGTCTACAGCCGCGCCGAAAAGGTTTACATCGACGGCGCCCTGGCCTACGACCGCAACGATCCCGCTCGCCAGCCGGAGATGGACTTCGAGCTCGGTATCCGTGACGCCGGGGAGGTGGAGTGATGCGCCGCCTGATCTTCATGTCCATGTTTTCGGTCCTCGCCTGCCTCTCCCCGGTCCTCGCCGAGACGGTGGCGATCACCGGCGCCACGATTCACACGGAAGGTCCGCAAGGAACCCTACAGAACGGCACCCTGGTGATCGAAAACGGCCGTATCCACGCCGTTGGCGGATCGACGGTGAAAATACCGGCGGGAGCCCGCAGGATCGACGCTCACGGCAAAGTCATCACCCCCGGCCTTTTCGATTCTCTTACTACGCTTGGCGTCGTCGAAGTCGGCGCCGTCGAAGGAACCCGGGACGGCCGCGTCCAGGATGACCGCGTCACCGCCGCCTTCAGCGTGGTTGACGCGCTCAACCCGCGCTCGCTCCTCATTCCCGTAAATCGCATCGAGGGTTTGACCCGCGCGGTGGTGGCGCCCAGCCCCGGCAAGAGCCTCATCGCCGGCCAGGGCGCCATTATTTCCCTCATAGGCACCTTGGGGGGACCCGGCGACTTCCTCGTCCGCTCGCCCATCGCCATGTTCGCCGTCTTCGGCGAGCAGGGCTCAAACCTCGCCGGTGGCTCCCGGGCGGCGGCCCTCCTCCGCCTGAAAGAGGCGTTTCAGGACGCCCTCGACTATGCAGCCAACCGCAAGGCGGTCGATGCTGGAGACCGGCGCTCCTACGCCCTTTCGCGCCTCGATCTGGAGGCCTTGTTGCCGGTGGTCAAAGGACAGCTCCCGCTGGTGGTGGCCGTCGATCGGGCGAGCGACATCGAAACCCTCCTGCGCTTCGCCAGGGAATGGAAGCTCAAGCTGATCCTCTCCGGAGTTACCGAAGGATGGAAGGTGGCGGACCAGATCGCCGCGGCGAAGGTGCCGGTCCTCGTCAATCCGATGGAAGACCGGCCCGACAACTTCGACAGCCTCGGCTCGACCTTGGAGAACGCGGCGCGACTCCACAAGGCGGGAGTGACCCTCGCCTTCTTGACCGGCGACGCCCACAACGCTCGCAACCTCAAGCAAGGCGCCGGCAACGCCGTCGCCTACGGCCTCCCCTGGGACGCCGCTCTCGCCGCCATGACCACGGCGCCCGCCCGCATCTGGGGCATCGCGGATCATTACGGCACCCTCGAACCCGGGAAGGACGCCGACGTGGTGATCTGGGACGGCGATCCCCTGGAGCTCACCACCTTCGCCGACGCCGTCTTCATCCGCGGCAAGGAGATGCCAATGAAAAGCCGGCAGACCGAGTTGCGGGACCGCTACAGAGACCTCGGGGGTGCAATGCCCCCGGCGTACAAGAAGCCCTGAGATAAGCAGGACGAGGAGGGGGCTGGCGACGGCTCCCTCTCGAAGCTCCTTCCTCGCCGAGGAGCCGGTTGACCTCCGGCAAGAAGGACTCGACTTCCGATTTCCCGGAAGAAGGCTTCCGGACTTCCGCTGTCACGAGGCTCGCCAGCGGCCCTGATCCCCTGGTAAAACGACCATCCTCGCCCTGGCACAACTCCTGCTCTATCGTCCTGCGAACGAAAAAAGCAGCGATCCTGAGAAAGGAAAAATTCAATGATCCTCAAAAGAAGCAGAAGCCCCCCCGAGTACCGCAGGATCTCGCCCCTAGGGGGGTCGCGATGTCAGAGGTCGCCGCCCCCCTTCGTTTTTGACTCAGAATCCGCGGGGAAATGGCAGACTGGTACGCTGGCGGGAGTTGATCAATGCAATCCTACAGGGGACAATACCTCCAGGTCTTTACGGAGACCAGGGACTATGGGGGTGACCTTTTCACCCTCGGCCAGGAGACGGCGGCAGGAATCCTCGGGGAGATCCGCAACTCTCCACGCCCTCGCGATCCCTTCCTGCCGCGGCTCGCCGTAGTCTTCTTCACCCAACCCAACTCGAACACTGACGACACCGCCGGTGGGCCTCCGGAGCAGTTGTCTCAGCTTTGCGCAGGGA
>DATIOS010000619.1:0-5861 GCA_035472915.1 Thermoanaerobaculia bacterium | reverse complement strand
TCAGTCCAGTGTTCGACGATCAGCCGGTTTCTTCGATGGGCTCGATCGCCGTGGCCGCGTCCGATCCCAACGTCGTCTACGCGGGTTCGGGCGAGGCCAACATTCGTGGCAACGTGGGGGCGGGCAACGGCATCTACAAGTCGCTGGACGCGGGCAAGACCTGGACGCACGTGTGGAAGCAGGAAGGGCAGATCGGCCAACTCGTCGTGCATCCGAAGAATGAGGATACCGCCTTCGCCGCCGTGTTGGGCCACGCCTTCGGACCCAATCCCGAGCGCGGCGTCTACCGCACGCGAGACGGCGGCAAAACCTGGCAGCAGGTGCTCAAGAAAGACGAAAACACGGGTGCTTCAGCGGTAACCTTCGATCCTTCCAATCCCAATATCCTCTTCGCCGGTCTCTGGCAGACGCGCCGCTTTCCGTGGGACATGACGAGCGGCGGCCCTGGCTCCGGCCTCTATATGTCCCGCGACGGCGGCGACACTTGGAAGCAGCTCACGGGCAACGGCCTGCCGGAGGGGATCTGGGGCAAGGTGGGTGTGGCTGTCGCCCCTTCCGAGCCGCGCCGGGTGTACGCCCTGATCGAGGCGGAAAAGGGGGGCCTCTACCGCTCGGATGACGACGGCGAGAACTGGACGCTGGCCTCGGGCAGCCATGAGCTGAGGCAGCGCTTCTGGTATTACGGGACGCTCGCCGTCTCGCCGGCCAATCCGGACGAGATCTGGGTGCCGCAGGTGCCGATGCTGAAGAGCATCGACGGCGGCAAGACGTTCGATCACGTGCAGGGAATGCCGCACGGCGACAATCACGATGTGTGGTTCGATCCTCTGAACGCCAAACGGATGATCGCCTGCGACGATGGCGGGGTCTACATTTCCAACAACGGCGGCCAGACCTGGCTGTGGCCGCCGTTGCCCATCGGCCAGTTCTACCACGTGGGGGTGGACAATCGTTTGCCGTTCTATGTCGCCGGAGCGCTGCAGGACATCGGCACGGCACAGGGACCGAGCGACTCGCTCACCAACAAGGGCGCGCGCAATACGGATTGGTACGGCGTCGGAGGCGGCGAGGCCGGCTGGGTGGTTTCCGACGCCGCGGACCCGAACATCGTCTACGCCGGCGAGTATCTGGGCTACCTCTCCCGCTACGACCATCGCACTGGCCAGGCGCGCAACGTCAGCCCCTGGCCGGAGAATCCATCGGGCCATGGCGGCGAGGACATGCGCTATCGCTTTCAATGGACGGCGCCCATCGCCGCCTCGCCGCACGATCCGAAAGTGATCTATTACGGCGCCAACGTCATCTTTCGCAGCGGAGACGGCGGCCAGACGTGGACGACGATCAGCCCGGACCTGACCCGCAACGACAAGTCCAAGCAGAAGTGGGCCGGCGGCCCCATCACCGGCGACAACACGGGCGTAGAGACCTACGACACGGTGTTCGTCATCGCCGAGTCGCCGGTGCAGAAGGACCTTCTCTGGGCCGGGAGCGACGACGGCCTGGTGCACGTCTCTGAAGATGGCGGCAAGAATTGGCGCAACGTCACCGCTGCCGTGCCCGGCCTGCCGGAATGGGGAACGGTGTCGATGATCGAGCCCTCGCATTTCGACGCCAACACCGCGTATCTGGTGGTGGACGCCCACCGGCTGGACGACTCGCGCCCCTATCTGTGGAGGACCACCGATCGTGGCCGCACCTGGAAGCGGTTGGACGGCGGATTGCCGCGCGACGTCTATCTCCACTCCGTACGCGAGGACCCGGCGCGCCGCGGCCTGCTGTATCTCGGCACCGAGAGAGGACTCGTCTTTTCCCGTGACGATGGCGCCACCTGGCACGCGCTCAAGCTCAACCTGCCCACCGTCGCCGTGCACGATCTGATGGTGAAGGACGACAAGCTGGTGCTGGCCACCCACGGCCGGTCGATGTGGATCTTCGAGGATCTCACCGTATTGCGCAATCCAGTGCCGTCGCCGGCTCCGGCTTCAGGGATCTATCTCTATCCGGTGCCGGATGCCGTGCGCTGGGAAATCCGCGGCGCCGAGGCCGACCGCTGGAACGCTCCCAATCCGCCTCACGGCGCCCGAATTTATTACTGGCTCGCCAAGGAGCCCAAGGAGGACGTCACCATCCAGGTGCTGGACGCCGCCGGGACGGTGGTGGCGAACCTGTCCAGCAAGCCGAAGGAGGCCACCGGCAGCAGCGAGTACGTCAAGGAAGAGACGGATCAGCTCAAAGAGCTCGCTCTTTCCAAAGCGGCCGGCATCCAGAGAGGGGTGTGGAACCTGGCCTGGGACGGCGCCGAGATGATTCCCAAAGGCGTTCTCGACTCTGGCTATCCGGGCATCGGTCCGGAAGCCGTGCCGGGCAACTACACGGTACGCCTGACCGTGGACGGTCAATCGGCCACGGCGCCCCTGGTTCTGCGGCCTGATCCGCGGGTGGCGGCGTCGCAGGCCCAGCTCGAAGAGCAGCTTCGTTTCGCGCTTCAGGTTCGCGACGCCATCACCCGCTTGACGCACGACGTTGTGCGGCTGCAGACCATCCGCCGCCAGCTCGCCGAGCGCGACGACCTGCTGGCGAAGGAAGAGCGGGCGAAGCCGCTGATCGATTCCTCGAAGGCGTTGCTCGTCAAGCTCGAAGACCTCGAGGCCCGGGTGCACAATCCCAAGGCCGAGATCGCCTACGACGTCCTCGCCCAAAAGGGCGGCGCCAAGCTCTACTCGCGCATGGCGCCTTTCTTCGGCTGGGTGATCAGCGGCAACGGCGCCCCGACGCAAGGTGCGAAGGAGGTCTTCGCCGAGCAGACGAAAGAGCTGGCGGACTATGAGGCGGAGCTCGACGGCCTGCTGAGCAAGGAGCTGGCGGCGCTCAACGAGTCGGCAGCCAAGCTCGGAGTGCCGGGGATCTACGTGCCAGCCCGAGTTGACGCGGCGAAGTAGCGTACACTTGAAACATAGTGGAGGTTGAGCCTTGACTAAGATCGAAGAGCTCGAGACAGTGATCACCAGGCTGCCAGAAGACGAATATCGCCAGCTTCGCCGTTGGTTCCTGGAAACGGACTGGGAGAGGTGGGACCGCGAGATCCAGGAAGATTCTCGTGAGGGTAGACTGGACTTCCTAATGGAAGAAGCTCTTGATGCGAAGCGAAAAGGGACGCTCCAGGACCTTTGAAGAACCGGACTACACCTCGGTTCTGGCAGTTCTACCGAGAATTGCCAGACGAAGTTCAGCAACTCGCAGACAAGAACGTCGAGCTGTTAAAGCGTGATCCGAGGCACCCTTCTCTTCAGCTCAAGAAGGTCGGAAACTACTGGTCAGCGCGCGTTGGGATCAGCTACCGAGCTTTGGCTGTCGAGGATGGAGAGGATCTCATCTGGGTCTGGATTGGCGCCCACGACGAGTACGAAAGATTGATCAAACGGCGTTGACCGACTTCCACCGTCCTTCAGGTCTCAACGTCAAAGCGGCGCGATGAGCGCCGCCTCGTCTGCCGCCGGCTGAAAAACGGAGACGGCGACCACTCCCGGGCCGGCGTGGGTCCCTACCACGGGGCCCACTTCGGCCTGAATCAGCTCCGAGATCTGGAAGGTGTCGCGCAGCAGCCGTTCCAAGCGGTCGGCCCAGGCGGGGGCGTTGCCGTGGGAGACGCCGGTGACGATGGGCCGCTTGGGATCCAGGCGCGTTTTCAGGATCTCCAGGATGCGAGGATGGGTGGCCCGGCCGCCGCGCACGCGGTCCACGGCGGTGATCTCGCCTTCGACCACGCCGAGAATGGGCTTGATTCCCAACAGGCCGCCGACCATGGCCTGGGCACGGCCAATGCGCCCACCGCGTGCCAGGTACTCCAGAGTGTCCACCACGAACAGCGTGTGAACGCGGGGCGCCATGGCCAGCAGCCGGCGGCGAATCTCCGGCGCGGTCTCGTTGCGCGCCGCCATGCGGGCGGCGAAGAGGGCGAGAAGACCCAGGCCGAGGCTCGCCTGGGTTGAGTCCACCACCACGATTGCCGGCGGCTGGCCGGTCGCGCTGTCGCGGCCGGCGAGGGCTGCCGCGGCGCCGGCCGTGGCGCGCTCCACTGTCTTCGAGAGGCGGGCAGAGAGATGAAGGGAGACTACGTCGTGCCCTTGGCCCAGCCATTCGCCATAGCGCCGGGCGAACTCCTCCGCCAAGGGCGGATTGGAGACCGGATGGCCCTTCGACTTCTCCAACAGGGAGTAGAACTGCCCTGGCTGGAGATCCACGCGGTCGCGGAAGGTGGCGCCGTCGAGCTCCACGGTCAAGGGAATCACGGCGATGCCGTGCGAGGCGGCGAGATCGGGCGGCAGATCGGCCGTGGAATCGGTGACGATCATCACTCCGGGCTCGCGGCGCAGCAGCAGGCCGCGCTCTTCGAGGCGCAGCACCTCCTGCACGATCTCGCCGTCGCGGTCCGGTAGCCCGTCGAGAATCTGCCGCAGAGTGGCGCCCCGCTGAGCGGCTCCCAGGATGCGCTGCTGGAGCGGGGTGAAAGGGGTGGCGAAGAAGGCCGGGCCGATCTCCACTTCGAGGTTGAGACGAGGATCGGGGAACTCTCCCAGCGAGTCCTCGATGGCGGCGAACACCAGTGAATCCAGGCTGTCCTCGATCTCCCGCCGCGCCGGGAAGTCGCCGGGCACGAAGCGCACCGGCCCTTCGTGCAGGCGGCCGAGGCGGCAGAAAGCTTTGAGTCCGCGCACCGGGCCCGCGGCTGCGGCGGCCACCTCGCCTTGTTGCAGAAGCAGGGAGCCGCCCCGCAGATCGAGGCGGCCGGAAGCTCGCGCCGCGGCGAGGCCGCGCAGCAGCTCAATCAAAGGCGATTGTGCCAGGTCGCCTACGAGGGAGGCCAGGCGCGCGTCCGGTGCCAGGCCGAGCTCGCGGCCCAACAGCACCATGAGCAACCGGCGGGCCACCTCGGGCAGATCGAAACCGCCGACCGCCAGAAATGAAACCTCCTCGGGGAGTGCCTCTTCGTCCGCGGGGTGACGCCCGAGCACCACCAGGGTGCGCCGTCCCGAGCTTCCAGAGGCCAGCAGAGCGGTGAGGTCGACGCCGGCGGCCAGGGCCTCCAGCGTGGTGACGATGACCGCCTGATCCAGCCCCTCGGCGAAGCGCTTGGCGCGAGCGGCGTCGCCGACGGGGACCACCTCGTAGCCCTCCGCCGCCAGCCGAGCCCCGAGGTCGCGCAGGCGATCGGCTTGGGGATCGACGAAGAGGACGGCAGGGCGGTTGGCCAAAACGCTACGCCCTCGCGTCCGGAGGGTGGAGAAGCCGGAGGAGGCCCAGCAGGCTGTGGGGCTCGTGAGGCGTGGCCCGCCAGCGGCTGCCGCGGCCGGTGAGCGGTAGCGCCTGCTGCTGCGCCGCTTCGCTGCCCGCCACCAGCACGCCGCCCGCGCCCCGGGGTCCGCTCGTCTCCAACCGCTGCACCACGCCGCTGACCACCTCCAGGCTGCCGGTGCCGCGAATCCACACCAGGACGCCGGCGCAGCCGGGAACGATGGCGTTGATCTGCGGCTGCGCCGTGCCGGTGATTGCTTGAATGTGGAGCGAGACCTTGCCGTGCCGTCCGGGGAACGAAATGCTGCCCGCCTTGCGCAGCTCCACCTGCTCGACCAGCTTGCGCATGCTCTCGTTGCGGCGGAACCCGGGCGCTTCCTCGATGAGCCGCCGCAGCGCCGGCCAGACGTCCGTCTCCACCAGCAGCAGGTAAGGGAGCGCGGTCGCCGGCAGTCCGGCCTTGGTGGCGGAGTCGATGAGATCCTCGATCGCGATCTCCAACAGCAGGACGGTGGAGATCTCGCGGGTGTTCTGGATATCCGTGTCCTCCTCGCCGGTTTGGGGTGCGA
>DATIOS010000618.1:0-29685 GCA_035472915.1 Thermoanaerobaculia bacterium | reverse complement strand
ACGGAATTTCACACCGCGAAGAAGGAGATTCACACGGACCGTGACGCCACTGCACCATGCCGCCCGAATTGCTGATGGTGCCGCTCTTCTCCATGAAGAACGCCGCCGGCAACAGGATCACCTCGGTGTTGATGGACTTCGGGTCGGCGCCGGGACGCTTCCAGAACGCCGCCGTCTCCGTCTCCCAGATCTCCTGGACCACGAGCGTCTCGAGCTTCGCCATAGCCTCGAACGTCAGCGTCAGGTTGGCCAGCGTGACCGCCGGATTCTGGCCGACGACCCACAGGACCTTCAGCTTGCCGGCGAGGGCGTCCTCGAACATCGGCATGGTGCCGTAGTCCTTGGACACGTTGCGCTTGGGCACCCGAACACCCGGCGCAGCCACCGGCGGAAGGGATTCACGTGTTGCTCCTCTTCCGGCGCAGGTTTGCGCTCTTCGCTCGCGGCCTCGGCAGCGTTATTGGAGGATGGCGCCGTACCGGGCTCGCTTCCCACGGACGCAATCTGCTGGGTGTCGAGCCAGGTCTGGTGGCGGTTGCAGAGCTCGGTGGGCACCTGATCTTCTCTGAAGACCTCGGTGAGAACACCGGGACAGAACTCCGTGGCGAGGAAGCCGGTGGTGGGATCGATCGCCGCCGTGGTGAGCCCGCGCGGCTGCCGGAACGTGCCATAGCCTCCCGGCGGCGCGACGCGGGCCATGAAGCGGACCCAGATGGGCAGCGCCGCCCGGGCGCCGGAGAGCCGGGTGCGAGAGTTGTCGTCGTAGCCGACCCAGACGACCGTCGTGCGGTCCTTGGAAAAGCCGGCGAACCAACTGTCCCGCTGTTTGTTGGTGGTGCCGGTCTTGCCGGCGAGCTCGCCGCTGATGCCCCCTGCCGCTCCGCCCGCCGTTCCCCGTATCAGGACGCCTTCGAGGAGCGAGGTCACGAGATAGGTGGACTGGGCGGAGAGCACGCGCTCCGCCTTGGGCAGCGGCGCTCCCTGCACGGGCTTGCCGTGACGGTCGAGAACGGCCACCAGCTCGTGCACCGGTGGACGGGCGCCGCCGTTGGCCAGCGTCGCATAGACGGTGGCGAGCTCCAGCGGCGTGATGGAGGCGGCGCCGAGCGCCATCGCCGGGAACGGCTCCATGGGAGTGGAGATCCCCATCGCCTTGGCCAGGCGAACGACTTTCGGCATCCCCACGTCCAGAGCGAGCCGGGCGGTCGCCAGGTTGTAGCTCTTCTCCAGCGCGGTGCGCGCCGTCACCAGGCCGTGGGTCTCGCCGTCGTCGTTCTTCGGGCTCCAGGCCGCCGGCTGGCCGGGCTCGTTCACCGTCAGCGGCTCGTCTTCGAGGAGGGTGGCGGGAGTGGCCTTCCCCTCCTCGAAGGCGGCGGCATAGACCACCGGCTTGAAAGCGCTGCCCACCTGGCGCTGGGCGCGGCCGACGCGGTCGAACTGGCTCCCCTCGTACTGCCGGCCGCCGAGATAGGCGAGGATGCCGCCCGTTTCCGGGTCGAGCGAGATCAGGGCGCCCTGCAGGCCTTCCCCCTTGTGCCCTTTCTGGTAGCCCTTTTCGATGGTGTCGAGCCCCCAGCTCACCGCCTCCTGGGCGATCTTCTGGCTCTGCCAGTCCAGGGTGGAAAAGAGGACGTAGCCACCGTCCTCCAGATCCTCGACGCCGAAGCGGCGCGAGGCCTCCAAAGCCGCGGAGTCGGCGAAATAGGGAGCGCGGCGGCGCGTCACCGGCTCGGGCGCGGCGGCGATGGGCTCCTTGAGCGCCTCGTCGATACGCTGCTGCGAGGCGAGCTTGAGCTCCGCCATGCGCCCGAGAACCCAGTCGCGGCGCGCCTTGGCCTTGTCCGGATGGAGGAGCGGCGAGTAGTTGGCCGGCGACTGGATCATGCCGCCCAGCGTCGCCGCCTCGGCGAGGTCGAGCTGGTTCGCGTCCTTGCCGAAGAAAGCGCGGGAGGCGGCTCCCATTCCCATCAGCGACACGCCGCTGCCGCCGCCCATGTAGATCTCGTTGAGATAGGCCTCGAGGATCTGCTTCTTGTTGTAGCGCGCCTCCAAAAGCACGGCGAGGAGGAACTCCTGGCTTTTGCGCGACAGGGTCTTTTCCTGGGTTAGATAGAGATTCTTGACCAGTTGCTGCGTGAGCGTGCTGCCGCCTTGGCGCCGGTGGCCCCGCAGATCGACCCAAACGGCCCGGATCATGCTCGAAATCGAAAAGCCGGCGTGCTTGTAGAAGCCGTCGTCCTCGGCGGCGAGAACGGCGGCGACCAGGTCCGGCGACACTTCGGCGAGCGTCAACGGCCGACGCTCCAGAAGAGCGGGCCCGTAGTACGACGCGATCAACGGCGGATCGAGAATCACCGAATCGGTGGGTGTGCCGTTCTGGCGCAACGACTCGACGCGGCTCCCGTCATAGGTGATCTCGACCAATCCGCCGCCCCGGCTGCCGTCGGGCAGCGGAAAGCTGCGCAGGTGGACGGCGAGCCCCTGCTTGGAGCGGCGGTAACGGCCGGCTGGAATCTCGAGGGAGACGGCGTCCTCGCGGTAGCCCTCCCCCTGGAGGTTGGCGATCACCAGATCGGGCGGAAAGTTTCGTCCCTCGAAGAGCCGGACCGCCCGGCCGTACAGCCGCGACGGCTGGCGGAACGTGATCTCCTCGAACTGGCTCGACACCTTCCAGAACGGGCGGATGATGAACACCGCCGCGATCGTCAGGACCGCGGCGATGCCAAGGAGGACGAGGATCCACTTGCGGCGGGTCCACGGCGGACGAGGGAGCTTGGCGCTACGGAGGATTTGCATTTCGGGACCTGGACGATGCGCGGGACGGCCGCCCACGATCCGATCCAGGAGAACGCTTTGGGAGGGCGGAGACTTCCCGAGGCGGGAAGCCTAGCAGGTTCGCGAGGGCGGGGGATTCACCAGACCGCGCCTCGGAAGTGCTCGTGAATCCGCGAGTCCCGGGTGACGAGCGGCGCCTGATGCAGGAGCGCCGTGGCGACAAGGAGACGGTCGAAAGGATCGCGGGTCCAGGAGAGCGGCATGGCCAGGGGAATCAGGGCCTCCAGGGAGTCATCCGTCAGGATCGCTCCGAAATCCGAAGTGACCGATCCCAGAATCTGATCCGGCTCCACCTTGAGCTTGCCGACTTCCTTGAGGAAGCCCATCTCCAGGCGGACCAACGGCGAGACGAGGAGCACCGACTGCTCCAGAAGCTCTCGCGAGCCGACCCCAAAGACCTCGGTTCTCCCCTCCCAGAGGAAGATGACGGCGTGGGTGTCGAGGAAGGCCTTCATGACTCTGGGCTCCAGTCCCACGACGTGGCGATGAGCTCGTCCGGCGTGCAGTTGAGGGCCTCCCGCCGCGGCAGATCGGCCAACCGCAGCCGCACACCTCCCGAAGGCACGATCATCAACGTCCGAGCTCCCCGGATTACAGGCTGGGGTTCTCCGGTCTCCAACACCTCGTCCAACACTTTGTAGATGTCTTTCCGCAGTTCTGTGGCTGTCATCGGTTTTGGCATGGCCGGGCTCCCTCGGTTGCGTACGTCTTCATTGTAAGGCGTACGCCTCCGAATGGCAAGCCTCGCCCACAAGGGGCCCTCGCTGGATTGCGAGATCTCCCCTCTCACGAGGCTCCCGGCGTTGTCTCCTCTCATCTCTATATAAACGGAAAAACTCGCTGCGACCTTACAAGGTCCCCGTCTTTACCCGCGGTGCCAGGTACTCCACCAACTTCTGGCGCCCGTCTGGCGTGTAATGGAGAGGGTCGCCAAAGTCGCCGTCGGCCCAGGCGATGTCGCGGTCCGCGTCGACCAGGGTCCCCACGCCCTCACTGCCCAGCCGGCGCAGCACGTCATTGAGCCTCTCGAGCTCCTGGGGGACCGCCTCGGGCTTCAAACCCGGGTACCAGCCGGCCAGCCACTCGCTATCCGCAGCGCGCTGTGCGGCGCGGATGCGCACCGGCTGGGTGACGAGGATCACACCCGCTCCCCGCGAACGGGCCAGGGCGGCGAAGGAGCGGACGTTGCGCTCGAAAGTGGTCACGCTCTCTGGGGCGACGTGGTCTCGCCGCGGCGCCGCGTCGAGATCGGGACGTCCCAGAGCCTGCCAGGGATCGGCGGGACCGCTCACCAGCTCGCGGAGCTTTTCCACCAGCAGGGAGCGGCCGAGCCACGAGGGGGGCGGTAGCTCGAGGCCCAGGGCCCGCCGGGTCAGCTCGGCGTGACCGTGCTCGTATTGCGAGTCGAACGGCTGATGGGCTCCCGGCTGAAGGTCGTTGGCCCCTTGATAGAGAATGGCGAGGTCGGGAGCCAGATCTTGATCGCGGATGGCGAGAGAAATGACGTTTTCCTGGCTCGTCCAGCCCGGAAAGCCCGCGTTCCAGACCTCGATCGGCCGGGCGCCGGCTTTCAGCCGCGCTTCGAGGAGGTTGGGCCAGGTCGAGGCGTCGTCGGGGGCCAGCACGTCGAAGGTGGTGGAGCCGCCGGCGATGAGGACACGAACGACGCCGGACGGCTTGGCCCGTGGGCGCTCCGGCGAGCGGTAGCCGAGCCGGTTGAGCGTGGCGCGCTTGCCGAACACCTCGACCCGCCCGCCTTCGCGAGGAGCGGTGTTGAGATAGGCGTGGCGGCGGTAGATCTGCCGCAGAAGGTGGATCTGATCGTAGAAGACGGCGGCCTTCGTCCGCGGCCAGGCACCGTCGTGCAGACGAAGGGCGACCCGCAAGGCCGCCTCGCCGCCGGCCAGCAGTATCGCGGCCACAACTATTGCCAGCAGCAGGCCGCGGACGATCCTGGGGGAGCTCACAGGAGCGCAGTCTACCCGGAAATATTCCCCGCTCCGTTCACGCTATGATGTTCCGCTCGTCTTCTACGGAAAGACCGCCGGGACGACCCGTAGCGACGCCTCCAGAGCAGACTGAAACGCCATCGATGTCCGAACGTCCAGCCATTCGAGTCGAGCGGGCTCGCACGCACAACCTCAAGGGGATCGACTGCCAGGTGCCGCACGGTGCCGTGACGGTGGTGACGGGCCCTTCGGGAGCGGGCAAGTCCTCGCTCGCCTTCGACACCATTTTCGCCGAGGGGCAGCGGCGGTTCGTGGAGTCGATGTCCACCTACGCCCGGCAGTTCCTCGACCAGATGGAACGGCCGCCGGTGGACGCCATCCACAACGTGCTGCCGGCGGTGGCACTGGAGGCCAAGAACGCGGTGCGCAACGCCCGCTCGACCGTGGGCACGATCACCGAAGCGCACGACGTCCTGCGCCTGCTCTACACCCACCTCGGCGTCGTGGAGTGCACGAAAGGCCACGGTCCCGTGCGCACCTACACGCCGGAGCAGGCGGCGGCGGAGTTGGCCGCCGGCACCGCGGGCAGCTCGTTCACCCTCGTGGTGCGCCTACCGCGGCCGAAGAAGGGGGCCAACGACGCCCTGGGCGAGCTCATCCGCCAGGGCTTTCAGCGCCGGCTCAAGGACGGCGAGGTGGTGCGCATGGAGCCGGGCGACGCCTGGCCCGCCCGCCTCGATCCCATGCCGCTGGTCCTCGGCCGCTTCACGGCGAAGGCGGAATCGACGGCGCGCATCCTCGACACCCTGGAGCAGGGCTGGCGCATGAACGGCGGCAAGGTCGAAGCGCAAGGGAACGCCGGGCTGCGCCTCTTCAGCCGCGAGCTTTCCTGTCCGGTGTGCGGCGAAACCTCGCGCCGGCCCACTCCGCCCCTGTTCTCGTTCAACTCGCCCCTCGGCGCCTGCCCGGAGTGCCAGGGCTTCGGCCGCGTCATCGGCATCGACCGCGAGCGGGTGATTCCCGATCCCCGGCGCACCCTCGCCGAGCGTCCCATCGCGCCGTGGAACACGCCGGCCTACGAGGAGCTCTACGACGAGCTTCTCGCCGCCGCCAAAAAGCGGAAAATCCCGCTTGACGTCCCCTGGATGGAGCTCCCCGCCGAGGCCCGGGAGTGGGTCTGGGGAGGTAGCGGCAAATTCGTCAACCTGACCGACTTCTTCCACTGGCTGGAGGGGCGCACCTACAAGGTCCACGTGCGGGTGCTGCTCGCCCGCTATCGGTCCTATGAAACGTGTCCGGAGTGCCTGGGGACCCGGTTGCGCCCCGAAGCCGTGGCCGTGCGGCTGGAGGAAAAGACCCTGCCGGACCTCACCGGCATGAGCGTCGAGCAGCTCCGCGGCTGGCTCGAGGACCGGCGCTGGTCGCCGCGGCAGCGGGAGCTCGCCGGCCACCTGATCGAGGAGCTGACGGAGCGCGTCGAGGTGCTGCACCGGGTGGGGCTCGACTATCTCACCCTCGACCGCCAGGCCCGGACTCTGTCGGGCGGTGAGACGCAGCGCATTCACCTCGCCGCCGCGCTGGGCTCCGGCCTCACCAGCACGCTCTACGTGCTCGACGAGCCCACCATCGGCCTCCACCCGCAGGACAGCGAGCGGCTCCTCTCCCTGCTGCGCGACCTCGCGGCCCGCGGCAACACCGTGCTGGTGGTGGAGCACGACCGCACCCTCATCGGCGGCGCCGATCACGTGATCGACCTCGGGCCCGCGGCCGGCGAGCACGGCGGCCGGGTGGTCGCCGAGGGGACGATCGAAACCATCCTGGCCAACGAAGAGTCGCTCACCGCCCGCTACCTCCGCGAGCGGCCTCCCACTCAAGCCCGGCGGCATATGGCCCGCTTCCGCCGCGAGCAGGGTTGGGAGACGCTCTCGGAAGAACTCTCCTCCCTGCCCCGCATCACCATCCGCGGCGCCCGCGCCCATAACCTCAGGAACGTCGACGTCGACTTTCCCCTCGGCGTCCTGGTGGCGGTGACCGGCGTTTCGGGCTCCGGCAAGTCGACGCTGGTGGAGAACGTGCTCTACGGCACCTATCAGCGCTCGCGGGGCGTGGTGGACGTCGAGCCGGGAGAGTGCGACCGCTTGGAAGGGCTCGAGGCGCTGGCCGACGTCACGCTCGTCGACCAGCGCCCCCTGGGCCGCTCCAGCCGCTCGAACCCGGTGACCTACGTCAAGGCCTACGACGAGATCCGCAATCTCTTCGCCGCGACGCCCGACGCCCGGGCGCGGAAGATCACGCCGGCTCACTTCTCCTTCAACGTCGAGCGCGGGCGCTGTCCCACCTGCCAGGGCACCGGCGTCACCGAGGTCGACATGCAGTTCATGGCGCCGGTGACGGTGCCCTGCGAGACCTGCCAGGGGCGGCGCTTCCGTCCCGAGGTGCTGGCCGTCCGCTTCAAGGGGAAGACGATCTCCGAGGTGCTGGACCTGACGGTGGAGTCGGCGCTGGAGCTGTTCGCGGACCACAAACGCCTGGTCAAGCGCCTGCGCGTCCTGCTCGACGTGGGCCTCGGCTACCTGCGCCTGGGACAGTCCACCTCCACTCTCTCCGGCGGCGAAGCACAGCGCCTCAAGCTCGCCAGCTTCCTGGACCGGCCGGCCGGCGAAGGGCAGAGGCTCTTCCTCTTCGACGAGCCCACCACCGGCCTCCATCTCGCCGACATCGACCTCCTCTACCATACGCTGCGCCGGCTGGTGCAGCGGGGCGACGGCGTGGTGCTGGTCGAGCACAGCCCGGACCTGATCGCCCGCTGCGACTGGATCGTGGACCTCGGGCCGGGCGGCGGCGTCCACGGTGGTGAAGTGCTCTACTGCGGTCCCCTGGAGCCCTTCCTCGATCTCTCCACCAGCCCCACGGCGGACGAGCTGCGCCGGCATCTGCGCTGGCCGGGTGAAGCAGGGTGAGAGATTTTGGATTGGGGATTTTGGATTTTGGATTGGGAAAGGCAGGTTGTGGATTTTCGCGAGGGTTGAGCGTGTTCCTGCTGTGGAGCCCGAGTTGCGGCAGCGGGTGCCGGGCCGCTAGGATCAGCCCCTGAAGATGGAAGCGATCGAAACCACCGCCAACGTACCCGCGATTCCTCGCCTCTCTTCCCATCCGATCTGGTGGTGGCTGGGGACGTTCGGCGGCGCTTTCCTCGGCGGCGTGCTGCTGGTCGCCGTCTGGGCCAAGGCGCTCGATCCGGCGGCTTTCATGGAGCAGATCCACGGCGAGGGGCTGGACGGCTTTCTGCCGGCGCAGGCCGTGGCGCTGATCGCCCTGGCCATCGAGGCGGCGTTCGGCCTTGCCCTCCTGCTCGGCGTCCGCCGGCTCTGGGTGCTGGTGCCGGCGAGCCTCCTGGTCGCCTTCTTCCTTTCGCTCACAGGCCGCAGCTGGTGGCTGGCCGCTCACGGCCTGCGCAGTGAGTCCGCCTCCTGCGGCTGCTTCGGCAACCTCGTCCAGCGCACGCCTTCCGAGGCGTTCTGGCAGGATCTTGCACTGCTGGTCCCCGCGCTGCTCGTCGCCTATGTTGGGCGCGAGCGAGGGCCGAGATTTCCTCTCCTCCGGACTGTCGTGGCCGTGGTGGGCGCGGCGGTCGTGGCGTTGTTCGCCTGGAAGTCTCCCGCGCTCCCGCTCGACGATCTCGCCACCCGGCTGCGCCCCGGCGCCGTCACCAAGGACTTCTGCGCGGGTGCCGACGACTCGCGAATCTGCCTCGACTCCCTCGTTCCGGAGCTCAAAGCCGGCCGTCACCTGGTGGTGATGGCAAAGCTCGACGATCCGCAATTCACCAAGGCGGTCGACGACTTGAACCACTATGCCGGAGATCACCGCAACCCCACCCTCTGGGTGCTCTTCCCCATCACACCGGAAGAAAAGCGAGCCTTCTTCTGGAAGTGGGGTCCGGCTTTTGAGGTCCGTGAGGCGCCGCAAGAGTTGCTGCGCCCGCTCTACCGCCGACTGCCCCGCTCCTTCATAGTGGAGAATGGGAAGGTCACGCGCACCTTCGGCGGGCTGCCGCCGTCCCTGATACGATCCGAGAGGTCCTCGACATGAAGCTGACGAGATTCGCTGTTCTGGCCGTAATGGTCCTGCTGGCCGTACCGTTCGTGGTGTCGGCTCAGGGCGTCCCTTCAGACAGTGTCCTGCGGGGCTTCCAGCCCTCCGGAGAGTACGCTCTGATCGTCGACGGTGTGCCTGTGCCGGCCGCCGAGATCTACCAGAACGACAAGCTGCCCGGCATGCTGATCCTCACCTCGGCCCTGCCTGCGCCCGTGCTGCTGTCACCCCGAACGCAGCAGGCTGAAACGGTGAACCTGATGAAGGTCTCCAAGCAGAAGGACGGCTCCGTGGATCTGCTGGCCGACGCCGTTCTGTCTCCCGTTGGGCAGTTTACGACCGAGGGCGAGAACGTCTCCTTCGTCTTCCAGGGCAAGAAGGTTCGCCTCAATCCGCGGCCGGCCTTGCTGGGAGTGAAGTCCAACGCCGAACTCAAGGGTTATCTCCCCGACTACGTGCGGAACGCCAAGAACTACACGCCCAACGCCGCGGCCGTCGCCGACCTCAAGAAGCTGGGCAAACCGGTGACCGTGCGGGTGTACTTCGGCTCCTGGTGCCCTCACTGCCGGCAGCACGTGCCGCTGCTGCTCAAGGTCGAGGATCAGGTGCAGAACCCCAAGATCCGGTTCGAGTACTTCGGCCTGCCCCGGGATTTCAACGATCCCGAGGCGAAAAAGGCGGGAATCCGTTCGGTGCCCACGGGCATCGTCTACATCAACGGCAAGGAGGCCGGGCGCATCGTCGGCGAGGGCTGGAATTCTCCCGAAGTGCTGCTCGACCGGATCATCGCCGGCCCACCGGCGAAGGGGAAGTAAGCGCCTCCAGGGGATCGATCCCGCCGTTGTGCCAACTGGCGTCCGGCGACTGCAGCTCGCCGGGCGGAGAGAAGCGGGAGATCCCCAAGGCACGCAGCTCAGGCTCCAGTTTCCAGGCCGCCTCGCCGGCCAGTGCCGCTCCCTGGAGCCGGCCCTTCCAACACTGTAACAGACCCGGAAGACGGGAGAGGTCCGCCAGCGGATGGACCCGCACCGTCCGCAGGCCCGGAGATGGCCGCAGCTCGAGCGACGGATCGACCACCACCGTTCCCTCCCGCGGGGCCAGCGAGGAGTGCCAGAAACCCCGCATCTCGGCTTCGAGCCGCAGATGCTGCACGGCCACCAGAGCCGGCCGGGGAGGGGGGCCGGGGGGCCAGCGGCGAGCCAAATCCGACAGCTCTTCCGCGAGCGCCTGGCCCAAAGCCTCGCCGTCCCCCGCCGTGTAGACCGCGACGATGGAGAGACAGCCCCGCTGGTCGAAGAGGGCGACGTCCCGCGCCAGCCCCTCCGCCGCTTGCCGCAGCTCCACGTCCGCCCCTACCACCGCCAGGCTGATCATCGGGCCGTAGCCCACCACCTTCCCGGGCGCGCGACGCTTCAGGTCGTCCACCGCCTCGCGGCCGCCGTAGGCCAGCACTGTTCCCACGCCCGCGAGCACCTGATCTTCCAGCTCCGCATCGCCTCCCTCCCAGGTGGCGGCGGCCACGGCAGCGCCCAGCCGGGGCTCCCGGCGTACCAGCGCGGAGAGAAAGGCCGGCGCGAAGAGCGGCTCGGCGGATGGAGACTTGAGGAGCACCGGCCGCCCCAGGGCCAGCGCCGGCAGCAGCGGCTGGACGGCGAGCCCAGGGAGATTCGAGGCGAGAACGGCCAGCACCGGCCCGGCATTGGCGGGAGCCGGCCGGGCGCGGGCGAATAGCATTGCCGCCGGCTCCCGTCGCACGCCGCCCAGCACCGCTTCAAGGCCGGCCTTCAGCCCTTCGCGCGACAGGCCGCTGAGCCTCGCCAGGGGAGGATCGAGCGCCCGCCTCTCCAATGAGCCCGGGCGGAGAAACGTTGCCACCGTCTCCCCCCAGGCGGCGAGGAGATCCTCGGCGGGAATCTGCCGCAACGCCTCCTCGCCCGCAGCCAGCGCCGTCATCAGGCGGCCCAGCGGCTCGGCGCTCCAGCGTGCCGAGCTGTACCGCACGCCTGGATGCTCCACGGCACGAAACACCGGGGCACGAGAGTGGTCAAAGGAGAGCGGAAAGAAGGCGTCGCGGAGCATTGCGGGCCATTATGAGGCCAATCCTGAAGCCGATCATGAAGCCGACCGCAGCTCCTCCACCACCAACGAGCAGCCCCTCAGCTCCGCCCCGGCGGCCCGGCCGAGGAGGCGAAAGCCCTCGCCCTCCGCGATTCCGAGGTCCTCGGTGAGGAGATGGACGGCCGAGCCCAGGTTGGCGAGGTCGAAAATCGCCAGGAGGCCCGGCGAGCCGGTTGGAGCCTCCTCCAGGGTCTCGGGGTCCAGCACTCGCACACGCACCCAGTGGGGAGCGGCGAAGAGGTCGGGATCGCCGCCCAGGAGGACTCGGGTGTAGCACTGGCTGGTCAGCTCGGTCATGCCGTACTCCCGCACCACGAATTCGGGCGGCACCCCGAGCCAGCTCTGGATGCGGACGAGGAGATCGTGGCGGCTGAGCTCGGTCGATCTGCCCTTGAAACCGCCGGTCTCGAAGAGAGTCGTTCCCGGCGGCAGGCGGAATCGTAGATCCAGCCGTTCCAGCGCTTCCAGCCACTGGGCGAGGGCGAAGGCAGTCGCCAGGATGAGGACGGGCCGCCCCTCCCGCTGCCGGGCCGCCGCCCACGAGCGGGCCTTCGCCGCCTCGACGCCGCGCGGACCGAAGGCAATGGCGCTCTCCGCGCTCCCCCAACGGGAGAGGACGTGATCGGCCATAAAGGAGAGGCTGGAGTCCGGAATCTGCTCTCGCGACGGGATCAGGGAGAGGATGGGCAACTTCGCCGTCGGCGCTTGGAACGGCAGGCAGAAAGGGGGAAACGAGGCGTCGATCACCTGCCGGTAGAGGTCCGGGAACGGCTGGAGGTGCTCGCTTTGCCGTTCGCCGGTCGTGCCGCTGCTGCGGAAGATCTCCACGGCGGGCGCCGCGGCCAGGGTCATCGTCTTGAAGGCGCCGGCCGGCACGAACGGCACCTGCCGCCACTCGCGCACCGTCTCCGGCGTGGTCCCCCGGCGATGGCACAGGCGGCGATACGGCTCGATACGTTCGAACTGCCAGGCAAAGGCGGCCAGCGCCAGCTCGTCGAAGGTGGCGGTGTCGGGGGGCGGCGAGGAAGCGGCTGACGCAGTCGAGGATCACGGCCGAGGATTCTGGCACGTTTCTGGTAGAGTATCCTTCCACTGAAGGGTACCCAACCCCTGGAGCGACAACACCATGGCCGAAGCCTTCCTTTACGAGAAAAAGATCGAGATCGACAAGCCGCCGCGCGCCAAGCCGCCGAAGCAGCTTGCCGTCATCGACCAGACGGGCTGCACCGGCTGCGAGGCCTGTATTTCCTTCTGTCCCGTCGATTGCATCGAGATCGTCCCCGGCCCCGTGTACCGCGACTTCATGAAGCTGGTGGAGGTCGACCTCGAGCGGTGCATCGGCTGTCAGCTCTGCGCCCGCTACTGTCCGTGGGAGACGATCGACATGTGGGGCTACGAGGAAGGGCTGGCCCTCGCTCCGGAAAAGACCGTGCGGTCGCTGATCTACGAGTACGACCCCGAGACGATGCACGAGGCCGCCGAGGCCCGCATGAGTCCCGACGAGATCCCCGGCGCGGTGACGGCTCTCTGATCTTTCGCAGGATTTCTCCTCGCGGAGGGTTCCACACAACGAGGTGGCGACCGAATCCGTAACGGCGCCGGCCGTCGATCCAGGCTGGGAAGCGCTGGCAAAGGTGGCCGCGGGCGATGTCGATGCGTTCGCTTCGCTCGTCGAAAGCCACCAGGAGCGCCTGCTTCGATTATGTGAGCGCCTGCTGGGGGATACGGAGGAGGCCCGGGACGCCGCCCAGGACGTCTTCCTCAAGGCCTACCGCAAAGCGGCGGACGTCCGGCCTCAGGGCCAGGTCTACACCTGGCTCTATCGCATCGCGGTCAATCACTGCCTGAACAAGCTCCGGCGGCGAAAATTGGTACGGTTCCTCCGCCTGGACGCCCCGGCGGACGAAGACTCCCCAACTTTCGATCCTCTCGACAGAGCCGCCGATCCAGCCTCCAGCCTGGAAGCTCGCCGGCGCTGGCAGGCCACGCGCAAGGCCATCGCCAAGCTGCCCGAGAACCAGCGCTCGGTGCTGGTGCTGGTCCGCTTCGAGGGATTGTCTTATAAACAGGTCGCCGAGGTGTTGGGGATCACTGAGGGCGCGGTGGAGAGCCGGTTGGTGCGCGCCATGCGGCGGCTCGAAGCGGCGCAGGAAGCGGAGAGCTCGCGGGTTTCATCCGCAGAGGGGGCACGATGACAAGCGGTACGGAACACGAACTGATGAGCCTGCTGCGGGGCGAGCTGGCGGCCGAGGAGGCGCGCGAGCTGCGCGCCCGGATGCGGCGCGAGCCCGAGCTGGCGGCGGACTATCGCCGGCTGGAGCAGACGTGGAACCGGCTCGAGCTGCCGCCTCCCTCCCCCGTTCCGCCGGGCTTCACCGGCCGGATCATGGCCCGTGTGCGCAGCGAGAAGGCCAATGGCTCGCTCTCCTGGAGCTCGGCGCCCAACTGGGTGCGGGCCACGGCGGCGGCCTCCCTGCTGGCGGGTGCCCTGCTGGGAATCGGCGTCGGCCGGAGCTGGCCCACGGCTGACGCCTCGCCCTCCTCGGAAGGGGCCATCGCCGGCCTCAAGGTCTCCTCGGGCGAGGAGCTCAGCCTGGCCGCGGGGTACTGGAATCTGATCGTGGACTCGACGACGGGCGGGGAACCGGAGGGCCGGCCTTGAAGCGCTGGTGGCTGGTCATCGTTCTGTTGCTGTCCCTGGGGCTCAACGTCGGCATCCTGGCCGCCGTCGCGGTCCGGCGCCTGGGTCCGGGAGGACCGGGAGCGAAGCAGCCGGGAGCGGTGAATCAGCCACCCGATCCTCTTCCCCGTCTCCCCCAGCTCGCCAACCGCCTCGGCCTCGAAGGCGAGGAACGGCGGAAGTTCCTGGACATCCAGTGGAACCTCTACCAGGAAACCAGCCATCTGCGGCTGCAGCTCGGGGAGACTCACCGCAACCTGCGCCATGAGCTGATCCAGCCCCAGCCCGACCGGGCGCAGGTGGACCGCCTGCTGGAGGATTCCAGCCGCACCTATCTGGCGCTGGAGAGAGCGCTGGTCAGCAACATCCTGGCGACCCGCGATCTGCTGGGTCCAGAGAAGGAGAAGCAGTACCTGAGGCTGATCGGCCAGCTCCGGATACCCAACCCCGGCGGTTTCGGACCGAACGCCGGCTTCGGCGGCGCCAAGCAACAGCGTCCCGGCAACCGCCTCGAACAGAGGCTGCGCCAGCGGCTCCGGCAGCAACGGCTTCGGGGCGACGCGCCGCAGCCGGAGGGGGCGGAGGGGAACAATCCCTGAGAGGGTGTCTGGAAAGCTCAACCGCGACGCACATCCCCGCCCGGGCATAAATGCCGGGGCGGAGATCGGAGGAGCTAAGCCTTCCCTTCGCCTACTTCTTTCCCTTCTCCGGCGTCACCGGCTTCGCCGTTTTCACGTCCTGGAGCTTCGCCTGGATCTGGTGCAGCGTCTCCGCCGACAGCAGCAGGACCGTATCCCGCCCGCTCGCCCGCGCCGGCGCCCCCTCTTTCTGCTCGGGGTAGAGCGTCAGGGTCTCGTAGCCTTCCTTCGTATGGAGAGTAAAAGTGACGAGCGGCGGAGAGGCTCCGGCGCGCAGGCCCTGCGCCTCGGCGGGAGTCAACAGGCGCGTCGCTTTGGCGCTGGTGAGCACGGACCACAGATCGCTCACCGGCAGAAACGAGATGACGGTGCCTCCCCGCTTCCAGTCCGTGCCCTCGCGGGTGAGTTGCAGGGTGGTCTGGGCGTCCTTCACGGTGGCCGATTCAATCTGGTAGACCTCGAAGGCTGAAAGCTGGACCGCCTGCCAGGCGGCCGGGGCCCGCCGGGCGGCTTCCGCCAGACGGGTGCGGGCCTCGAAGAGGGCATCGCCGATGCGGGCGTACGTCAGCTCACCGGTGGTCTGCCCCTCCGGCGCCGCCGTTCCCGTCACCGGGGAACCCATTTCGATGCGCAGGGGCGGCTTACCCTTGAAGGCCACTTCCACCGTCTCGCGCGGAGTTGTGAGACCCAGCTCCGCCGCGGTCTTGCCGGGAGGCACGAAGCGCTCCGCCATCAGACCCGTCAAATCCGCCAGCAGGCCCTCCGTCAGCTCGCGGTCGGCGCGATCGGTGATCGGTTTCTCGATTCGAAAGCCCTGGGGCTGGCGGACGAGAACCACCGGGCCGCCCGCGGCGCCCGTCAACGTGACGCGTTCGATGTCCTCCCGGTCGCCATGGACCATCTGGCGGTCTCGCCAGTCCAAGGGGTCGCGGTCCGCGTCGGTGAGAATCGTATCGGCGATGACGTAGGTTTCTTTCCGGCCCTCCACGCCGGCGACGAGGTTGCCGCCGGGCGGCACCTCGGCGCCGAGCTTGAGCACCGTCTCGCCCTTCTTGGTCGTCAGACGCACTGTGGCTCGTGGCTTGTCGAGCCCCACCGCCTTGGGGTCCGCGCCTTCCAGGGTGCGGCTCTTGTCCAGCGCGGCCAAGGCTTCCAGCAGGCGATCGACGGCAAAGGCGTCCGCCCGGGTCGCGAGAGGCCGCACCATTCGCCACTCTGACGACGCCGGCGGCGGCGCTCCTTTGTCGAAGCGCGGTTTCTCTCGCTTGGCCAACAGCACCCGCTCCAGACGCACCGAGCCCTTCCTGGAGTCGATGGATACCGCCGTGACGTCGTCCTTGTCGAGTCGGAAAACCTTCTTGCCCAGCTCGACCCGCTCCTCGCTGGAGGGGAGCGTGCGCTCGTAGAACCAGATGAAGGCCCCCAGGACCAGAACGATCGACAGCAGGATCAGCAGCGTACGGGGTCGCATACGCTTATCTCCTGCGGCGGAAGAAGATGTAACCGCCGAGGATCGCCGAGAGCAGCGGCAGGGCCGCCGCCAGCAGCCAGACGTGGCGGAACTCGTCGCCGGTCAGCGTCAGCTTCACCTGCTCCGTCTTCTTCGGCGGAATGCCCAGCAGCGCCTCGCGCTCCACCAGCCAGTTGAAGGCGTTGGAGAGCAGTACGGTGTTGGCGACGTTGGCCTGCAGGAGCTGGTTGGTGGCGAAGTCCGAATCGCCCACGGCCACCAGCCGCAACCCCTTTTTGCCCACTTGCGCCGGATCGGTCTCCACCGCGGCCGCCAGCGGCACCGGACCAGCCAGGTCCTGGGCGTCCTTCGACACCTTTTGCAGGTTGGCGAGGTTGGTCTCGCCCCAACCTTCGGTCGAGGTGCGCATCAGCTCCGTCACCTTGAGCCCGGGCGAGCTCCCCTTGGACACCGAGCGCGAGAGGGTCAGCAATACGGGTTGATTGGACTCGGCCAGCGCCTTGGTGATGGGGTGTTCGCCGTAGTTCTTGCTGAAGATCGTCTCGGGACCGAAGAAGGGCAGCGGATTGCTGGGGTCGACCACGATGTCCTGGCCGGCCTTGAGGCCATAGGTCGCCAGCCACGCCTCCAACCCGGTCTGTACCAGCCCGGCGCTGCCTCCCGGTATCAGCGTGGGATCAAGCATCACCAACATCCGCCCGCCGCCGGTCAGGTAGCTCGAAAAAGCGTCCAGCTCGGGTTTCACGAAGCTGCCCGAAGGTCCCGCGACGACCAGTAGATCGGTGCCCGCAGGCACCGCGGCCTGCCCCAGGGAGGACCATTCCGAGAGCTCGAAGTTGTCACGTCCCAGGAGCTGACGGGCGCCGGAAAGGCCGTGCCCCCCCTGGTCGTCCAGCGAGTGCTCGCCGTGGCCGGTGGTGAACAGGATCTTGGGCTTGTGTCCCTCGGAGAGCTGCAGGATGGCGCTGGTGAAGAGCTGCTCGCCCTTGTAGCCGGTCATCTGCGGCCGGCCGGTCGATTGCATGGAGCGAAAGTCGAGCTCGGCCAGGTCGTTGCTGTCGACGACGCGGCGGTCGTTGCCGCTCGCCACCACGACGCCGGTGGAGGTGACGCCGAACTTCTGGATGAGCTGCTGCGCCTCGATGGGATTTTTCGCCGTGTCGACGATATGGACATGGACGCGACGGGAGACGGCGCCGTAGCGCGCGAGCACCTCGGACGTTGGCTGATAGAGCTCGTGCTGCTCGTCCGGCGACAGGAAGACGTAGAAGTCGACGTCATGCTTCAGACCCTTGAGCACGTTGACCGTCTTCTCCGACAGGCTGTAGAGCTGGCTTCCCGTCCAGTCGAAGCGTTTGTAGTACTTCCAGCCGAAGTAGTTGACGATGAGGAGCAGGGCGGCCAGGAGCAGGACGCCCGCCGACAGGGTCCCCGTCCTCACCAGCTGGCGGCGGTTGGCTTGGTCCATCGTCGTCATCTCCACTTCTTGTCTTCGAGCGCCCGGCTGGCCAGGAACAGGAAGAACAGCGTGCCCGACAGGTAGAAGACCAGCCGGCGAGTGTCGACGATGCCGTTCGCTAGCTCGTCGATGTGATTGAAGATGCTGACGTAGCCGAGCGCTCGCTTCAGCACGTCGTTGTTTACCAGCTCCTCGAAAACGCCGAGGAGGAAGAGTACGAAGAGCAGGGCCGCCGTCATCATCGCCGCTAGCAGCTGGCTGCGGGTCATCGCCGAGGAGAAGATGCCGATGGCGAGGAAGAGCGCGCCGATCAGCAGCACGCCCAGGTACCCCGCCACCACCGGCCCCCAATCCACCTTCTCGTAGAGAGCGATCATTCCCGCGTAGCCCAGGGTGGGAAACCAGAGGAAGGCGTAGAAAGTGAAGGCGGCCAGGAACTTGCCCGCGATCACCTGTCCCTCGGTCACCGGCGCCGTCATCAGCACCTCGATCGATCCCGAGCGCAGCTCCTCGGAAACCAGTCGCATGGTGAGCAGCGGCCCCAGGAGGAGCAGCATCAGCCAGGTAGCGGTGAAGAAGAACTTGAGCGGCGGGCCGCCGGGCGAGGCGGGATTGTTGAGCTGCCCGACGATGTAAACGAAGATGACGCCGGTGACCACCAGGAAGAAAAACAGCATCACGTAGGCGAGCGGCGAGAAGAAGAATGCCCGCAGCTCGCGGCGATAGGTCGCCAGGACTCCGTTCACGACACCACCTCCTCAGTCTCATTCTCTCCGGCGGGCGCGGCCGGCGTTTCCGGCGGAGGCGCCCCTTCAGACTTCGCCGCGCCGCCGGCGGCCACGTCGGCCGTCGTCAAGCGGACGAAGATGTCCTCCAGGGTGGCGCCGCGCTGGCGGCCCAGCTCCAACAGCACCCAGCCGGCGGAGACCGCCGTGCGGAAAACCTCTTCCCGCGGATCCGAGCCGGGCTCGCACTCCAGAATCCACGAGCCGTCAGGGCCGCCATCCTTTACCCGCAGTACGCCGGGCAGCGAGGCGAGGGCCTCGGCGGCACCGGAAGGGGCGTCCTTGAGGATCACCCGCAGCGCCGGGTTACCTGTCCAGCGCTCCCGCAGGCTCTCTGGCGTCCCCTCGGCGATGATCTGTCCCTGGTCGATGATCACCACACGGTCGCAGAGCAGCTCCACCTCGGGGAGGATGTGGGTGGAAAGCAGCAGCGTGTGCTGGCGGCCGAGCTCCCGGATGAGCTCGCGGATGGAGATGATCTGCTTGGGATCGAGCCCCACCGTCGGCTCGTCGAGGACGAGGACGCGGGGATTGTGCAGGATCGCCGTGGCGAGCCCCACCCGCTGGCGGTAGCCTTTGGAGAGCGTACCGATGATCTGGTGGCGCACGTCGCCAAGCAGGCACCGCTCCACGGCGACGGCGATGGCCGAACGGGTCTCGCCGCGGGACAGTCCCTCCAGCCGGGCGCGGTAGTCCAGATACTCGTCCACCCGCATCTCTGGATAGAGCGAGACGTTCTCCGGCAGGTAGCCCAGTTGCCGGCGCGCTTCGCGAGGCGACTCGAAGAGGTCCTTGCCGTCCACCGTCACCGTGCCGCTGGTGGGCGGCAGGAAGCCGGTGATCATGCGGATCGTGGTCGTCTTGCCGGCGCCGTTCGGACCCAGCATTCCCAGGATCTCCCCTTCCTTCACCGACAGGGAGATGCCGCTGACGGCCGTGAAATCGCCGTAACGACGCGTGAGGTCGTGCGCTTCGATCATGGAGCCTCCTGAAATCGACCTGCGTGGTTTGTCGCGGGCCGCGGGTCTAAGCAAGACAGATGCCGCGGTGCCACACCCAAAGGAAACGAATCCGCGGCGGCATTCCGGCGTCGGCCGAGACTAGCGCATGCCACTTTGGCACGGACCGCGAGACCGGATGATATGCTGTTTTCATGGCCGCCAAGGACAAGACCACAGGGATGAAGTCCGCCTACGAGCTGGCGCTGGAGCGAATGGAGAAGCAAGGCATCGAGCGGCCGCGGGAGGAAACCTTCAGCGACGAAGCGCGCGAGCAGATCGCCGAAGCCCGCCGCAAGGCCGAAGCCAGCCTCGCCGAGCTCGAGATCCTCCACAAAGACCGCCTGAAGACGATCTACGACCCTGCCAAGCGGCAAGAAGAAGAGGAGGAGTACCGCCGCGACCGCCGCCGGATCGAGGATCAGCGGGAGCGCAAGATCGAGGAGCTGCGGGGGAAGGCGTAGGGGGGCTTGGCGCCAGCCCCCTGAGGGCTAGGCGCCGAAGACCTCGGCCAACGACCGGGCAGTCAGGATGCGCTCGCCCCAGGCGAGGAGGCGGTCCGAGTCCGTTGCGTCGATCCGCTCCCGGTCGCGGGGAGCCAGGGGGCCGAACTTGAGCTCCAACTGGCGGACCAGCAGCCGGACTTCCCCCTCCCGGCGTCCTTCCTTCTTTCCCTCCTCCAGCCACTCCCGGGTCCAGCCCTTTACCGTTTCTCGCAACATGGGTTTCACCTCCTCAAGATCAAGTATCGCAGGAATCGGTGCCGTTGGAAACCGGGCCGGGAGAAGCGAGTACTTCAGAAACGTGAGAAACGCCCTCCTCAGGTCGGCGTCTTCAGGTCCGGCCAGAAGCCGGGCCAGCTTCTCCACCGGCCCGGTGAGGGCCTCGGCCGTCTGGCTCCGCTCCAACTGGCAGAGCAGGACCACCAGGTTGCCCTCTTCGGCGGGCAGCGTCTCCCGGCGTATGTCGATCAGCCGGTAGCCCTCCCCGAGCTCGGGCCACCTCCGCATTCCGTTGTAGAGCACCACGGCCAGAACAGGGGGCAACTCCTTCCTGGGTGGGATCTCGCGGCTCTTCAGCAGATCCTCCTTGAGCAGGCCGACATACACTGAGATCCTGAGGGCCATCCGAGGATCTTTCCGCGACTGGAACTCCAGCAGCAGATAGAGAATCGGATCGCCCCGCGGTCCGCGGAGTCGCCAGACGAGGTCCTGCTCCCGCTTTTCGAGCCGGTCGCTGATGTAGATCTCATTTCGTCTCTCCAGAGTGCCAGAAGGGCGAGCGACTCCGAGGAACCCGCTCAACAGGTCCTCCACCATCCTGGGATGCGAGAAGAGCAGCCGGTAACTTCGGTCGTGTTTCTGGGGCATGAGAGTGTGTCCTCCACCCTCTATAAGACGGAAAAAACCGGTCTTATCTTGCAACCCCTAGAAGAATATGGTTTTGCCGAGGGGGTTTTCGGGAGAGCCATGGCGCAGGTAGACCCCCGCAAGATGTTGCGGCGACTGTGAAGAGCGTGGCGCGGAGAGTTTCCGGCTTGGCGGAGCCACATCCGCCGGTGGCACCCTCGTGAAGTGGGGCGCGCTTCCCGAAGGGATTAGGCGACTTTGCGGAAATTCCGCCGCTTGCGCACGTCGCGTCGCCAGCTCAGGAAGGTGGGCAGCAGCGTGATGGCGACCAGCGAGGTGCAGAGAGCGCCGAGAATCGCCACTTTGCCCGTGGAGATCAGGCCCGGGTAGTGGGAGAAGGTGATCGAGCCGAAGCCCACGATGGTGCAGGTGGCCGCTGCCAGCACCGCCTTGCAGGTCTCCAGGATGCCACGCTCGAAGTCCTCATCCGGCAAGTCGCGCACTTCGAGGTACCGGTGGATCACATAGATGCCGTAGTCCACGCCGATGCCGATGATCATGGTCGTCACGAAAATGTTGATGAAGTTCATCTGGATACCGAGGGCGGACATGCTGCCAACCATCCAGAGGATTCCCAAGGTGAGCGGAGCCAGGGCCAGGAGCGTGTGGCGCAGGGTGCGGAAGTTAATCCACAGGATGACGGCAACCACGACGTAACCCATGATGCCGGCGATCCAGGCGTCGCGCAGCACCTCCTGGCGTACGGTCTGGTTGACGACGTTGGTGCCGGTGAGAGTTGCGCGAGGTCCCAGGCTCCTGCCCAGTGCCAGCGTCTCCGGGGGCGCCTCACGCCGCCACTTGTTGCCCGGCGGATAGAGCAACACGGCACCACGCCAGCCGTGATCGGTCTTCTTGAGAAAACGGTCGAGCAGGAGCTGTGTCTGCTTCGATTGCCGGAAGTCGTCGACGCCGATCGGCCCTGACAGGTTCACCGCCCGAGCCAGCAGATCGAGCCCCGACTCGAAGGGTGCCAGGCGCATGCCCTGCTGGTCCACCGCCGCCGCGAAGGTAGTCCTGATGCGGCTGAGGTCCAGCGCGCCATGGCGCTCGGTCTCCAACCAGTGCAGAACTTCGCTCTGCTGGCCAGGCGGCGGGATGAGCGAGGTCACTCCGCTGTAGCCGTAGAGAATCCCCTGGTCCACCAGCTTCTTGGCCCCAGCCGCCGCCTTGCCGGCGAGCGTCAGCACCTCGTCAGGCGAGCTCCCGGAGAGGAGAATGGTCATGGAGTCAAAGCCCGAGCCGAAGGTGCGGCCCACCTCCGCCGTGACGTCCAGACCCTCATTGCCCTGCGGCCGCATGGTCTTCATGCTCTCGTCAAACTTGATGAAGAAAGCGAAGCCCAGCGCCACGGCGCTGATCGCGACGCCGGCGAGGAAGGCGACCCGCCGGTGGCGGATGCAGTAGCGCATCAGCACGTCCGAGCCGAAGCTGTGGAGAAAGAGGTTGGGCGCCGTCTTGCGCCGCTGGTGATGATCCTCGCTCCAGGCCAGCATGGCGGGCAGCAGGATGAGCACCGAGGTGGCGCAGAAGAGAATGCCGGTGCCGGTGAGCAGGCCCATCTGCCGCAGGCCCACGAAGTCGGTGAAGGTGAAGGCGTAAAAAGTGGCGGTGGTGGTGATTGCCCCGGCCAGCACCGCCCGGCCGGAAAGGCCGCTCATCGCCATCAACGCCGCCTCCACGGTCGCTCCCCGCCGCCGTTCCTCGACGTAGCGCCCATAGGAGACGATGACGAAGTCGATCCCCAGGCCGATGAGCAGCGCCGCCACCACGCTGGTCGCCGAGCTGAGCGAGCCCACCGCCACCTTGGCGAAACCGAAGGTGAGGATGAGGCCGCAGACCAACGGGAGGAAGGCATAGACCAGCGTGCCGATGCGCCGAAAGGCAAAGAGGAAGAGGAGAAGCACGCCGAGCGCCGAGGTGATGATGTTCACCACCATGTCGTAGCGAATGAGCGAAGAGTCCGAAAGCGCCGTCAGGTGCGCGCCGCCAAGATCCACGCGCGGTTTGGCCGGCGCCTCAGGCCCCGCGATCTTGCCCCAATCCGCCAAGGTACCGTCCACGACTCGGCGGATGCCGGCGACCAGCCGTTCATTGAACTTGAGGTTCTGCGGGGCCTGGGTCGGCTCGGCCAGGATGAGGAGCATGCGGTGATCGCGGGAGAGGTAATAGCCACTCGTCCAGTCCACTTGCAGGCTGCCGCGGGAGCTCTCGACGCGGCCGAGGAAGATCGGCGCGAGCCCCAGGGGATCGAGCTTGGCGAGCTGCTTGACGGCGAGGCCCTGGGGAGTGGAGAGCTGGCGCCGCAGCTCCGAGACCCGCTGGCGAATACCGTCGTCCGTCAAACGGGCAGCCAGTTGGCGGCGTCCGTTGGCGTCGAGAAACAGCACGGACTTGGGAAAAAAGGTCCGCAGCAGCTCCTCGGGATCGCCGATGCGGTGCTCCACCTGCTTGAGCTCCGGCAGCTTGGAGAGGCGGCCCGCCAGCTCGTCCGCGAAGGTCTCGTAGGGATCCGCCACGGCGCCCTCGGGAATGCGGACGGCGATGATCAGCAGGGTGCTGCTGCCGAAGTCCTGCAGAGTCTCGATGTAGGCGCGGACCGCAGGATTCTTGCGCGGCAACAGATTCAGGATGTCGGTGTCGAAGGTCAGCCGCAGGATGAGGCCGACCGATAGGGCCACCAGGATGCCGGTAAGCAGGAAAACCGTCCAGTAGCGCCGCCTTGCGAAAAGAGCGATGCGCTGCAGCAGGGAAGGGCCGGTCAACGGACCTCTCCGCGCAGGATCAGCTTGCCGAAACGCACGAAGTACTCGATGCCGGAGTAGACGGTCACCGCCAGTGCCACCCACAAGGAGATGGGAGCGAGGTGCCGGAACTCACCCAGCTTGTTGTAGATGATGAGCAGGGCGATGGAGATGATCTGGACAGTGGCTTTGGCCTTGCCTGAAAGGCCGGCGGGGATCACCAGGTGCTCGGCGGCGGCGAAGCTGCGCAGCGAAGTGACGGCAAATTCACGGGCCATGATCACCACCACGATCCAGGCCGGCACCACGGTGTGGCCGCTCGAATGGTCCATCTCCACCAACGAGATGAAGGCCGCCGAAATGAGGATCTTGTCCGCCGCTGGATCGAGCAGGGTACCGAGGCGGGTGACCTGCTTGTGCCGGCGGGCCAGAAAGCCGTCCAGGAAGTCCATCACCGCGGCCAGCAGGAAGAGGGCCAACCCCCACCACTCCTTGCCTTCGAACTTGGTGAGCAGCACCACCACCAGCGGCGGCACCAGCAGGATGCGGAAAATGGACAGCAGATTGGGAATGTTGAGCATCGCTAGCGACGGGAAGGGCGGCAGCAGCCAGTGGCCATTCTATGCCACCGACGAACGAGAAGGACGCCGCACGTTACCTTGAGCCGCTGAACGAGGTGGTCAGCAGGAGCCGGTTGTTCGGGCCGCGGACGAGGCGTGGCTTGCGGCGATTCTCGGGAAGGCCGGGGAAACCAGCCGCGGCTCCGGGGCGGGCTGCGGCGAAGCGTAGAGGAGCGAAAGCCCCGCCAAGGCCACCGAGATCACCGTGATCACCGCGATAGAGCATCATCACCTGCTTCACATAGTCTCGCGTTTCGGCATAGGGCGGGACACCGCGGTGCTTCTCCACCGCCCCGGGGCCCGCGTTGTAGCCGGCGAGCGCCAGCTCGAGGCGCCCCGCGAAGCGGTCGAGGAGTTGGCGCAGGTAGCGGGTGCCAGCCCGGAGATTCTCTTCCGGATCGAAGGCGTTGCGCACGTTGAACAGGCTCGCCGTGTCCGGCATGAGCTGCATGAGGCCCATGGCCCCCTTGTTCGACAACGCCTTGTGGTTGTAGCCGGACTCCACCTGAATGACCGCCTTGACGAGCTTCGGATCGAGATTCTGACTGTCGCTCTGGCGCTGGATGAGAGGTTCGAGGTCGGCGCTCGGTACGGGTACCAGCTGGCCGGCCAGGCGCCGGAAGCGCTGGACGGTATTCTCGTTGACGATGACCTTGCGACCGTTCGAGCCGATCTCGACGCGCACGCCTGCCCCGGCCAGAGCCGGGAACAGAGCGAAAAGCGTCCAGAGGACGGCGAGCCTCGCCGGTTTCGTCACAAAGACCTCACGGAAGAGCGAAGGGTACAGCTGGACTAGTTTAGTCGGGAATCCAGAGAATGCAAGGGCCTTCCTGGCCACGATGCTCCGGTGCGGACGATCTCAGAGCGCGAGCACATGCCGCGCGAGTGGGCTGAGCCGTACGCGCGTCTCGGGCCGCATGCGGGCCGCGAAGTCGGTTCCGGCACGCCCGGCACGCGGGATAAACGCGCCTTGGACCGACCGGCGCGGCTCGCTTGATGTATTTGCGGTGTGGCCATGCCATGTGGAGCCGTTGAAGATGAGCAGGGAGCCCGCATTGCCGCACGCCAAGACTTGCCCGTCATGTTCGGCCCGCAGATCGGAAATGGTGTCCGCGGGGGTGCCCAACCCCTGGTGCGAGCCCGGCACGAAGCGGGTCGCGCCGTTGTCGGGCCGAAACTCGTCGACCATCAGGATGAAGCCGAGGAGCGGCCAATCGGCGGAGTCGCGCCGAACGTCAACGTGCAGTTCCTGGGCAGGCGAGCCCGGCCGCAACGTCCGCGCAAGCAGAGAGCTAAGCTTGAACGGTTGCCCGATGACGCGGCAGCACGCCTCTAGCAGGGGCGGAAATACGTACACGCCGTCGAACTCGGCGTCACGATTCACCAAATCGCTCACCTTCGTCGAAGTACTGCCAATCTTGATGTCGTCGCCAGTCGCTGACGCCATGACGGCGGTGTAGGCGTTGGCCAGTCGTTCCAGCCGATCGAACGGCACCGGGCCGGGAAGTACGACGAAGCCTCGCTCCTGCAACTCGGAGGCGGTGTCCATCGGGAGCGCGCTCCCTGCGGCGAACGTACTGAACCAGTCGAACATTGGTATTGACTTTACGTCTAGCCGTTGTCATCCACAGAAAGCCGAAGCGCGCCACGAGCGATGTCCCTCAGCACGTCAACGACCAGAACCCGCTCCATGGCCTGAACGCGCTGAGCGAGGGTCTCGACCGTATCGTCGGACCGAACGTCGACCGTCCGCTGAGCGATGACCGGACCAGCGTCGTACTCGGCGACGACCAGGTGCACGGAGGCACCCGACGTGCGCTCGCCCGAAGCGATGACCGCACGATGAACATGATCACCGTACATCCCCGGGCCGCCGAACTTGGGAAGCAGTGCAGGATGCGTATTCAGAATGCGACCGGCGTACGCACCGAGCGTTTGTGGACCGAGCTTCTTCATGAACCCGGCGAGCAGCACGACGTCAACATGCGCTTCAACCAGGCAGGTCCTCATGATCTCGTCCAAGACGGAAGGTACCGGATGTGTCTTGGACGAGAGATGCTTGACCGGAACCCCCGCCGCCGCCGCGCGTCTGAGGGCGCCAGCGCCAGAGTTGTTGGAGACAACAAGACCCACCGAGGCGTCGAGCAGACCCTGCGTGCATGCGTCGAGCACGGCCTGCAGGGTTGTCCCTTCGCCGGAGGCGAGCACGCCAATGATCACGCTCTAACCACCCAAGACGCGACGACCGCTAAGAGCGTCTTATAGGTCATAGCGTGAAGTGGGCCTAATCTTCCTGAGAAGGATCGTGCCCTTGCCAAGGCGAATTCTCAGCCGTCCGACGCCCTGCAACACGTTCGAGACGAGCGCGATTGTACCGCTGTAGACACAGACACAGCCCTGAGAGCCAGCACACCACAATCAGCCCGCCGCCCTCCCACAACTGCCCGGTGCTCAGCGCGTGCCACGCGCTGCACCCTGCCACAAGCCCTGCCGCGACGTGCACACGCTCGTTGAGCCGTGTTTGTGCCACGTCGATCAGCGGGGCACCCGCGCGCGCCAGCGACCTGGGCCGATGCGCGTTACCAAGTCTGCGCGCGACGGCCTGCGTGCACGTTCCGAAGGGCGCCACGACGCGCAGCCGGCGCACGCCGACCCGGCGATAGAGTCCGCCACTGCGTTCAAAACCGTGGATCTGAAAGTAGCTCGCTGGCAGCAGGGCCGCCGTCGCGACCGCCCCCGCAACCACGAGCGCGAGCCCGATGATCGGCTGTTGGTCGCCGCAGCAAACCTTCTGCCTGAGCGCAGCACCGACAACTGGCACGACCCACACCGCCGTAAGCAGGCAGATATAGACAGGCTCAATCAGCGATGTGATGTAGAGCCGTGCGATTCGCATTGCCGTTCCGGTTATGACTCCTACCCGCACGCCGAACGTGATGCGCTTCACCGGCGGACGGCGCAGCCGGCCGGCCGAGTGCAAGCGTCGGGTTAGGCTCACGCCCAGGTACTTCAAGAGAAACTCCTAAGAAGTAGTCCTAAGGCCGCCAATAGAGCACTTGCCCCGAGAACGGGGCCCTTTGGATGCTCCGCTAATCGAAGAAAGATCAACTCGAGGGACCTGAGGATAGAAGCCATGACGCCCACCGATAGTAACCATGTAATGGATATAAGCATTAGAAGCAAGAACAAAGCGGAGGCAATAAGAGAGGCAATTGCAAGAATTACAGAAACTCGCCCAAATAGAATACTGTCTAACCAATTGTATTCGAACGCTAAGTAGAGAAACCCTGGAAGAACACTGGTAATAACTGAACAAAGAGCCAAACGCAAAATAAGAGGCGCGACGCTTCTTCTCTTGGTGATCCAGCGGACGAGAGGTGGAAGAAAGAAATAACCTATTGCTGCCACAAGCGCCAAGCCGCAGGTAAACGCTACAATCAGGAAAAGGAAGACATCGTAGGCTGCCTCGTTAGTAACCTCGACGATTGCTCCGCCGCCCGGCGGCTTGGGAGATGGCGGCGGCGGTGATAACCACACCAGAGTCGCCAGAATGACCGCTAAGGGAAGTAACAGGAGAGCCAACGTCAGCGGTGTCCAGAAGAGAAGTTTCGGCGAAAAGAGATAGTCAAGCAGCTTACCGGCTTTCTGTTCGGAGAGCCAGAACCACACTTCCTCGAATTTTGCTTGAAACGCTGTCTTTGTCCGCTGCGGCAGAAGCCAATCGACGAGCTGAGTAAGTGCCGTGCCTAAACCGCACCAGATGGCAACTGAACCGAGCAGGTCAGAGGTGCCAGAGGTATTCACTTTTCGTCCTTGGACGCCTAACCCCGGCCTCAGCGGCTGGAACCGCGCAGTATGCGGTTTCCGTCCGCTGGAGGCCAGGGTTAGCTTCGTTGCCTCAAGAACCAAACTTTAATAAGACACCGGCGTACAGTGCAACTACACCGGCCCAAACCGCCCTTGCTGAATCTGCGTTAATCTTGAAGCGCTCCCGCTCCTCGTTCCGTTCGAGCTCGTCTGTGTATTTCATGGTACTCCAATCTAAAAACGCCGACGCCTCTAACCACAACCAGATGTGTGGCGCAAGGGAGAGGAACGTGCCGTAGGCTAGTATGAGAAGCCGCGGAAGGCCTGGCTTTGAGAACCAGTCGCGGCAAATGTCGAAGTATGCGAACCACAACAGTGGGCCAAGGCTCAAAACGAGGTAAATCACAGATGCCCACAAATCTTTGCGCCCTGTTGAGCCATCCCACCAATCTTTACGACTGTCGACCGTATTGAGATCAAACAGTATACGGCCCAACGGATGCCTTTTTTTCATGGTGCCTCCTCAGAGTCAAGTGGAAGAAGCAGTAACGCCTTAGAAGATCACCGGCACCTGAGCGCGAGCTCAGGTGTTCGGTGCATCGTGGGGTTATGCGTTGCCTCAGCGTCAGTCTCAGCCTATTCATAAAGATACTGATTCTTCTCCTGCTCCTTGAGAGCCTCCAAAAGCCAGTCCATGTCTTCCTCCCCTATTACTTCATCGATATGAAACTCGCAGTCGTGGAAGAACAGGTAGTATCGCGCCACCATACTGACAGCCGCATGCCATAGCTCTTTTATGTCCTTCTTCGATAGAGGATAAAGGTCTGAGACTTCCTGAATGGAACCTTTCAGCAGATGCCTCTGATCTAGATGTGCGACGTAGCTATCTCTCCTCGCCTTCAGCGTCGAGAGTAGAGGTTCCAACTCGCTCGCGAGTCGCTGCTCATCTGCCACAATGGCTTCGAGAACTCTGCTGGCAGGAGCCGCAGTAAAAAGCTGCACGTTAGCCTTGGCGATTCGCAACAGCCTGTGCAGAGTCAGCGATGCACTGTCGCGTTCAAAAAGTCTGATTAGGTGAAGAGTAGATGAGTTGTGGAAAGCATCGACAGTCAGGACCAGTGGAAAGTAGAAGGACTCAAGGGCTGAAGAGTCTTCAAGTGCAGCCGAGATTCGAGCAGTCATTCTCAGATGAAGACTACCGACAATGCACTGATCGGCAAGGACCTCAAGCACCTGCGCGAAACTCTCTTTCGTGTACGTCATACCGACTCGACCTGAAGAGCTGTACTCCTTTGACCCGTAACGGATAACGCTGATGGCAGTGAGCGGCGGGAACCGCGCTTCTTGCGGTTTCTGTCCGCTCGACTGCCCGTTTGGGCGTTCTCCTCTTCTTGCCATTCAGCCAAGCTTTGCTTTTTATCTCCTTGGTTGCGTCTCAGCGGCCTGCAAGGCGCGCCCGGGCTGGGCTGGACAGCCTAATGCTTAGGCTCGAGCCATCGCGACCTTCGCTTGGCCTCGCGTAGCGCAGCTGTAGCGCTCCCACTGTCCCTTCCAGCGGGAGGGTATCGACCCGTTGAGCTTACTAATGCGCCCCAACTCGCGGCACACGCAGCCCTGCACCGCATCGGTCGCGTGGTCGATCTCGTCGGGTAGAAAGTCTCCACCCAGAACCCTTCGGTAACCTGTCCAGCAGTTATCTGCCCGGGTCTCCAAATCCTCGATGACCTCCTCCGGAATAATTGCGACCAATTGCTCCGCGGCGGCGGCAGTCTCCGGCGACGCTAATACTTTGTCATGCACCGCATCGAATGTAGCTGCAGCCTCTTTAGAATCGCGGGACTTGTACCAGACTTGAACTGCGGCCGCCGCGGCACTAATACCGGCAAAGAGCGCCTTGGCTAGTTCAAACGCGATGGTAGGGTCCATGGTGCCTCCTTAGCTCATGGTGAAGAAAGCAACTTGCGCCCAACCATTAAGCGTGTATCTGAAGTCCTCCCCACGCGATCATCAGCAGTCCTCCACCGGTCCGGGGAGGATTTCAGATACACGCAGGTTGAACGAAGCCGCGGGGGAGTCCGAG
>DATIOS010000617.1:0-7041 GCA_035472915.1 Thermoanaerobaculia bacterium | reverse complement strand
CCAGAATCGAAGTTCAAGGCGACGGTCAAGGTATATCCCGAATCCCCAGCCAGGTAAGACAGGAGCTGAACCTCCGGGGCGACCTCGAACGAGGCGTACTTTTTCACGCGCGTCCCTTTGCCGCTTGCTGAACCGCCTTCCACCTTGCGAAAGACGACGCTGCCGTCCGCTTCAAAAGTATGCTCGTACGTCGACCCTGCCGTGGGACCGTCGTCGATCGTCCATCTCAGTGTCCGGCCGACGAGTGAGGTTGATGTTGAGGTTGTAGGCATGGTTGGCTCCTTTCATCCTGGTTCCAGCCCGAGCCTTACCGTTTTGCAGATTTTGTGCCTGGTAAACCGCGCACAGGTGGGACCTCCGAGGGCTGCGCAAGCCCCCGGAGCCGGGGTCTACTGTTTACCGCTTGCCGCGCTCAACGCCGTCAGGCGCTCATATTTCTCAAGGACTCCCGAGAAGGTGGTTAAGCTGCTTCTGCCGATTCCAATAACGGCCTGGCAGGTCGTGCTCGGACAGCGGAAGGATCCGCCTTGAGCCAGCAGGCGCAGATCGATGGGGATCTGGCTCTGGCACACAGGACAGCTCAGGTGATGGCTCATGGCGTCTTAGAGTCCTTTGGCATGATAATGGGCTGGATCGCGTTGGCATAAGCGGTGATGATCGTTTTCACGCCCTCAGGCAGCGGCAACTGGCCAGCATGGACGCTCACGGAATATTGTGCCGAGTTGCTCTTCTCGGTTCTGGTGTCGCGTGAGCTGGCCGTGCTGCTGTCGGAGCTGACGCTGCCCGTGATCTCGGCTGAAAAGAGTCCGTAAGCGAACTTGGCGCTGAAGCTTCCTGCCTTGGAGACCTTTTCTTCGGACTTGGCACTCTGGGAATCCGAGTAGCTCGACTTGACCTCCATGTCGAACTTTATCGTGACGTCGTCCACCGCAAGTGAGTTCAGCGGCAGGATCGTCAGCAGCGGTATGCCGATTTCCGTTTCGATCTCCTTGATCTCAGGCTCCCCGCCGGGAACATCCGGATTCTTCGGAAAAAGAACGCCCCGCTTGAGCGTCATCGTAATCATAATTGGCTTATAGATCTCAAGTCCTGCCTCGCCCTTGGCTTCGAATGCTGTATCGAGGAGAAACTTGGTCTGCGTGACAGCCATCATGCCGTTGGCCGTGGCCGCCGCGTTCAAGGGACCGCCGATCAGATCCTGCATCGGCAGGCCAGTGAACTGTTCGGCCATCGAAACTAGATTTGCGTCTGCCATTTCATCGCTCCTTTCGTTCGAACGTTAGATTGGTGCTACCCGGGAATCTGCGCTCGCAACGCCCGCTCGTAACCCTCGATGACCTTGCGCAGACCATCGGCTGCCGGCGTGCCTTCAATGACGATCTCGATCGAGGCATTCGCGGTCAGTGAGGTGCTATCCTCCGCACCGCGCTTGGCACCCGACGATTTCTTGGCGGGTGGGGGCTGCACGCTCGAACCGGACGGCAGGAATGCGACCTGAAGCTTCCCTTCGTCCGTCGATTGAACCTCGAGGTCCGCCTTGAACGTGAGCTTCGAGATCTGTGTTGCGCTATAGGGCGAAAGCGTGATGAGCGGTACGTGTACCGTGTGAACAGTGGGACCTTCGCTGGTGATCATCGGGTAGTCGATGGCCACCAGCTTCGGCTGGAGAACACCCGTGCTCCCTTCGAGCGCCGTCGACGCCGCCTCCAGCGATTCTGTCAGGCGCTTGACCACCTCTTTCGGCCGCTTGGATTCGGAGAGAGTCGCGACGTCGCGGAGGGCCTCCTGGAGGATCTCCTTCGCGTCTCCCGCGTCCTTGGCGTCGAAGAAATACTGCCGGAACAACGCGTAGTTTTCGCGCGCGAGGGTGTCGGTGGCACCCTGGACACTGGCCTGAATGGCGCCTACGAGATCGGAAAAGTCGAGCATGGCAAAAGACTCGCTGGCTGTGGTCAGTGAATTTGTCGTTGCGATTCAACGGTAGCTGGCTGAATCACGCAGAATGGCGGAATGCCCCAGGCTGCTCGGCGCCTCGGTGCAGCGGAGGCGCCAAGCAGCTATACCCTCAAGAAAAGTCGATCGTCTGGCTTTCTTCGCACGCGAACGGCCGGCCGATTGCACCGCTCACGCGAACGATTGCACCGAAATGCTTCTTATGGCCCGGAGCGGGATCGCCTCCCATCGTGGTGTTGTCAATCTTGATGACCCCGTTCGAGCTGTTGTTAAGCAGGTGTTGCAAACCATCGCTTACATCCTTCGCTTTGTTGTCGTCACCCACAACCGCTCCGTAAGAAGCCGCTACCACATCGTACGTGATTGCCATTTTCAACTCTCCTTTCCAAGGTTTATGTTGTCCTTCGCGTTCGGCAGTCGATATAGCAACCGCCGTGCCACCTCGGCCCAGGAGGGAATAGATGATTCGTAAGGAAAACCCCACCGTCCCGACGCTCTCTCCCTACCGTCGGACGGTACCGTCCGACGGTCTGATCACTCGCAGGCCGGCGATCTACCGCTGGCACTCGGGATTGGCATCCCTTATGCTTGAGACTTAACCCAAATGGATCGACTCAGAAAGGACGGTGGGCCATGCTGGACATTCCGGTGCATCTGTTTCGTATCACGGTCGCCTTCAATGCGCTGAACTCTACAATCATTTTATTCTCCGATGACTTCATCGTGGATACGGACCTCACCCACCGTCGGCTCCCAATTCCCCAGGGAATCTCTTTGATCGTCCTGGACCTGAACACACTCCCTGGCTTCACCGGCGATCCTGCCGAATGGAACACTCCCGCGCTCACCTGGTACAACGACGCCGGTTCTGAGCTGGCTTCGGCGCCGGAGGTCTTCTTGGTCCAACCGTTCCTTCCGAACCATATTACGATCGTGGATTTCAACACGGCGAAATCGCAGAACTCGCACCGCTTCGACGTCAATCTCCTCTACGCCGGTGAGCCGTTTAGCTCAGACCCAATCATCATCAACGAGCCGCCGATGCAGCCGGGCGTGGGTTAGGGTTTTTCGCCTGGCTTTTCAAGCAGCTTGCGGAAGACCGGATCGTTCCGCAAGGAATCGAACCAGGGCAATGCGAACCAGCGCCGGTTGTAGCCGAGGGCCAGGGCTCGGCCGGCGTTGGCGGCGGCGGCGGCGGTGTCGCCGATCACCGAGTACACCAGCGCCGCGTCATAGGCGACCTCCGGGTTGTTGGGTGCGATGACGACGGCCTGCTGAATGGTGGCAGCGGCCTCTATCCGTTGGCCGAGGTGAGCCTGGGCTTGTGCCTTGGCCGCGAGTGCCTCCCAGTCGCCCGGAGCGGGGTCCTGCGAAACCCGCTCGAGGACGCGCCGGTAGAGCGACGCCGCCTCGGCCCGCCGGTCCAACAGGAGCTCGGCGTCTCCCAAGTTGAGGGCGGCGGCGTAGCTCGTGGGAGCCAGGGAGAGGGCGCGGCGCAAGCTCGTGGCCGCCTCTCCGAAGTGGCCGAGAAGGAGCTGGCTGAGTCCGAGGTTGGACAAGACGGCGAAACCGGGCCGGCGGCGGGCAAGGTCGGCGTACAACTCGGCGGCGCGGGCCGGGCTCTCCGCTTCCAGCTCGATCTGGGCGAGGAGCGTTTCACCGCCGATGTGGCCGGGAAGGCGCCGCAGCAGGTCCTCCAGGGTGCTCCGGGCCGCCGGAATCTCGCCCAGACGGAGCTCCAGGTTGGCGAGGTCCATCAAGAACGCGGCGGACGGATGGCGATCCACAGCGGTGCGCAACAGCTCCAGGGCCTGCCGTTTGTCCCCGTGACGCTCGCTCAGCAGAGCCCGCCGCTCCAGGGTTCGGGCGTCGCCTGGTAGCCGCTGCTCCAGCTCACGCAGAGCCTCTTCGGCCTCTTTCAGCCTCCCCGCTGGCAGGGCAACGCCGAAGAGATTGAACAGCGGCATCGGCTCGGCGGGCGCCAGACGCCGCGCCTGGCCCAGGGTGCTGAGCGCGAGGCCCAGATCTTTGGCATCGCGGGTCTGAAAGAAGCGATATCCCTCCAGGCTGGCTGCCAACAGATAGGCATCCAGGAACTGGGGCGAGCCGGCGCGGATCTGATCGAGCTCGACGAGGAGCGGCTGCAGGTCGGCGGGCCGCTTTTCCTCCCAAGTCCGCTGCACGCGCAGGTAGCGCTGGTAGTCCTCGGCGCGTACCTGGAGCTCGGAAGCCCCCCTCTGGGTGCGGAAATCGGGATAGAGCGGTTTCAGATAGGTCGAGATGGCGGTGTCAAGGAGGTAAGGGTTGTCGAGTGGCACCTCGAAAGGTGTCGTGCTGGCGATGAGCTTTCCGTCGCTGCCGCTTTGGCGGCGCAGCACGGCCTGGCACTGATGGGCCTGGCAATCGAGAGTCGCGGTCAGCACCTCTGCCGCCGCCAGCAGGCGGGACAGCCGTTGGACCGTCAGGGCCGGCTCGCCGGGCTCCGGAGCGCCGGGGGGGATTGCGGCGACTCCCTCCAGTGAGGTGAGCACCCGCAGAGAGGCTGCCTGCAGGGCCGCGGCGGCCAGGGCCACGTCCTCGCGCCCGGCGCCGAGACCGACCTCGGGCCGGGCCACGGCGACATACAGCGGCCCGGGCGGCGGGCTCGGTGAGCTGGGAAGACGCAGCCGCCAGGCAAGGAAGACCCCCAGGGCCACCAGCAGGGCCAGGCTCGCGACGAGCGGCAGGCGACGGAAACGGAGACCGCGGTAGGGAGTGGCGGAGACCGACAGGCCGGGATCGGACTCGGGAGCCGCGGCGGACGGCAAGTGGTGAGGGGCGCGGTTGGGAACGAAGGAGACTGTTTTCTCGGCCTCAGGCGCCGGCGTCTTCGCGGTTCCCGCTCCTCCTGTCCCGGTCTCGATGCGGGCGAGCGCTTCGTCCGCGCTTCGCGGCCTGCGCTCGACGTCCTTCTCCAGGAGTGAGTCGATCAGTGCCGAAAGAGGCTCGGGCACCGCGGGGACCAGCTCGCGGACGGGCGGCTGGAGGTGGGTGCAGACGCGGGCCAGGGTCGCGATCGGCGTCGCGGCCTGGAACGGGGAGATGCCGGTCGCCGCCTCGTAGAGCAGGACGCCGAGAGAGAACAGGTCCGATCGCGGGTCGAGAGCGAGGCCGTTGGCCTGCTCCGGGGACATGGCGCGATAGGTGCCGACGACCCCGGCGGTGCCGGGCGCGGTCTCGCCCGGCGGCGCGCCGGGCCCGGGCGCATAGAGCTTGGCGAGGCCGAAGTCCAGGACCAGGGCACGGCCGGACGGCGCGAGCACGACGTTCTCGGCTTTGAGGTCGCGGTGCAGCAGGCCCGCCGAGTGCGCCGCCTCCAGGGCCCCCAGGACGTCCCGCGCCAAGGCGGCGGCCCGCTCGGGCGGCAGCGGCCCCTCGCGCAGCCGCTGGGCCAGCGTTGGGCCTTCGACGTACTGCAGCACGAGCCAGTCGCCGTCCGGCGTTTCGAGCAGATCGTGGATGCGGACGATGGCAGGGTGGTCGAGTTGGGCCACCGCGCGCGCCTCGCGGCGGAAGCGCTGGCGGAGCAGATCGCCCGCCACCTCCGGCCGGATCTGCTTGAGAGCCACGCGGCGCTCCAGCCGCTCGTCCCAGGCGGCGTAGACCACGCCCATGCCGCCGGCGCCGAGCTTCCTCTCCAGGCGGTAGGGGCCGATCCGCTCGGGCTCCATCGGTCAATCGCTTCCCAGCTCGGTCCGGCGGATCTTGAGACCGTGGGGAGAGACACCCAGCTCGCCCGCGGCGGCGTCGATGTCCCCGGAGAAGCGCTCCAGCGCCGCGGAGATCTCGTCGCGGCTCAAGTCCGCGGCCTTGCGGATTCCCCCATGGCGCGCCACCAGGGCGTAGAGGGAGGTACGCGAGACGCGCAGGCGTCCGGCCGCGCTCGCAAGGTTCCAATGGCTGGCCCGCAGGGCCGCGAGCAGCTCGTCGTCCGCGACCTCCGAGATCGGCCGATACTCGGCGCGAGCCCGCGGCGCCTGCCTCTCGCTCGCCGCGGGCGCCGGCGTGGGGCTGTGCTCGGCGAGCGCCTGCTCCACGACCGCCGGCAGCTCGGCCTGCTCGGCGTCGCGACCGCCGACGGCAATCTGTCGCGCGGCGTTGCGGAGCTCGCGCACGTTGCCGGGCCAGTCGTGATGGGCGAGACGCGCCACCAAGCTCGCCGGCAGCCACGGCCGGCCGTGCGGGCCGGGATCGCCGAGGAGGCTCTCCCGGCTCAAGGCCGCGAGCTCCTGCCGCAGGAAGCTCACCAGCAGGCGGCCGACGTCGTCCCGGCGCTCGCGCAGGGGCGGCAGCCGAATCTCGAAGCCGCGCAGGCGATGGAGCAGCGGCGCCCGGAACCGCCCCTGGGCGACGGCGGCTTCGAGGTCGGCGTCGGTGGCGGCCACGACGCGCACGTCGACGCGCAGCGGTGCCTCGGACCCAACCGGCTGGATCTCGCCGTTCTCCAGCACGCGCAGCAGGAGGATCTGCACCTCCGGCGGCGCCTCGCCGACTTCGTCCAGGAACAGCGTGCCGCCGTCGGCGCGCTCGAAATGGCCCGCCCGCCGCCGGTCGGCCCCGGTGAAGGCGCCGCGCGCCGCGCCGAAGAGCTCCGAGGCGGCGAGCGCCGGAGGGATGGCGCCCAGGTTGAGCGTGAGATAGGGCCGGTCGCGGCGGGGTCCCGAGGTGTGAAGGGCGCGTGCCACGAGCTCCTTGCCGGTGCCGGTCTCGCCGCGCAGCAGGACCGGCGTGGCAACCCCGGCGACCCGGCGGATTTCGCGGCACAGGAGAACCAGGGCGGCGCTGTCGCCGATCAGGCCGAAACGCTCGGTCTCGCGCGGCAGAACCGGCGGCAGGAGGTGGAGAAGCAACGTCACGCGGCCGGCAAGCAGGAGGACGACGCCGCGCTCGAGCTCCGCCGCAGAAAAATCATCCTCCAAACGGGCTCCGAAGAGATCGATCCCGTGGCCGCCGCTTTCCGCGACGAGCCGGATCGAGCCCGGCCGATCCCCGGGGGCCAGGTGGACCGGGCTCCGGCTCAAGTGAGGGTCGGCAAGCGGACGCGCACCC
>DATIOS010000616.1:0-11959 GCA_035472915.1 Thermoanaerobaculia bacterium | reverse complement strand
TCTGGACGGGCGGTTGGGGGCTCGACCCGCCCTGCAACGCACCGGTTATTCCCACCAGGGCGGGTCGAGCCCCCTCCCGCCCGTCCAGACCCGCCCCTACGCTAAGCCAACCTAACGCCCTGACTCTCCCGAGGGGAAGCGGGGTGACGAGGGTCTTGGGGGTAGAATGCCGGCTGGGCCGTCCGGGTTCCTCCTCGCCCCGGCTCCGCTTCCATGTCCGAATCGACTCGCACTCCCGCCGCGGAGCTGATGCGGCAGCTCGGGTTCCGGTTTCCAACGCCGGCACCCGCCTCCGCCGGCGCCTCTCTCGCCGTCGCCGACGGCGCACGTCCCTCGGCCGCCCGCAGGTTTCTGCACGTCACCAATGGCGACTCGGCGGCGGAGACCATCCGCCAGTGCGGCGTCGGGGGAGTCGTCACCGTCACGGCGGACGTGCTGCACGAGGGTCCCGCTCCAGGCGGCCTCGCTCCCGAACGGTGGCGCAAGGTCCGCGCCCGCTACCTCGCCGAGAGCGGCTACGGCGACTACGACTCGTGCCTTGCCCAGCTCACGCGGTGGGACCGCACGCTGGAGGATTTCCGGCCCTACGACGAGGTCGTGCTCTGGTTCGAGCACGACCTGTTCGACCAGCTGCTGCTCATCCGAGCGCTTCACGGCTTTGCCGGCCGCAACCTCGGAGGCACCGAGCTGTCGCTCATCTGCATCGGCGAGATGGCGGGGATCGTCCCCTTCTACGGCCTGGGCCAGCTCTCGCCGCCGCAGATGGCGGAGCTCCTCGACCACCGGCAGCGGGTCAACGAGGGACAGAAGCTCCTCGGCCGCGATGCCTGGCGGGCCTTCTGCGCCACCGATCCCACGGGCCTCGAGGAGCTGCAGCGGCGGGATCTCTCACCTCTTCCCTTCCTGGCCAGGGCGCTGCGCCGCCACCTGGAGGAGTTTCCTTCGACCTTCAACGGCCTGGCCCGTAGCGAGCGCCAGATCCTGCGCGTGCTGGTAGACGGCGCCGTCACCTTCGAGGAGCTGTTCCGCGGCGCGCAGAACCTGGAGGAGCGGGTCTACATGGGCGACTCGTCGGTGCTGCGGGTGCTGCGCGAGCTGGCGTCGTCCCCCCGCCCGCTGGTCCGCCTGGAGCCGGCCATCAACGGCTCGCCCTTTCCGCAGCGAATCGCCGTCACCACCACCGGCCGCGACGTCCTCGACGGCCGTGACGACTGGGTGCGCATCCGCGGCATCGACCGCTGGCTGGGCGGCGTCCACCTCAACGGACCCGAGGCCGCGTGGCGCTGGTACGAGGCCGGCCGCCGGCTGGTGCGCACGTCCTCGCCGCAGCCCCCCGCCTGAAATCGCCGGCTGGGCCTTGGACCGTCATACGCAGAGGACGCGGCGTCCGAAGAAGCGTTCACTCCAGAGGTCGATGCCGCGTGCAAAAGCCCGGTTTTAAAGGCTTTTGGCCATGGCATCCGCTTTGCTCCGGGATGGAGGTGGACACGGTTTCACCCACCCACCCGCGGCAGTCCGCTTAACGCCGCGCGGTCTCCCGGGGGAAGCCGGGGCTTCACCGCCCGGCTTCCCTTCCCTCCTCCCTCCTTCGGCATAGAATCAGCGCCTTTCGTGTGAAGGAGGCAGCCCCATCATGAGCTCATCGTCCGACCCTTTGTCCGCCTTGCGGGACTCCATCGCCGAGGTGGACCGCGCCCTGCTGGAGCTGCTGCGCCGCCGTATGGACCTCGCCTCCGAGGTGGGGCGCTTCAAGGCGGCCTCCAACATCCCGGTGGTGGTGCGCGACGTGGAGGACCGGGTGCTCACCCGCGCCCGGCAGCACGCCGAGGCCTGCGGCGTTTCCGAGGAGGTGATGGCCGGAGTCTTCCAGGCCATCATGGACGGGTCGGTGGAGCGCCAGTACCGCGTCGGCATCGCCCTGCGCGAGCAGCGCGGCGGCACGGTGCTGATCGTGGGCGGCGCCGGCGGCATGGGCAACTGGTTCCGGGGCTTCCTCGAGCTGGCCGGCCACAGCGTGGAGGTGGCGGACCCCACGCTCGCCAGCCTCCCCATGGCGGCGGGCCGCTTCTCACGATTGGACGACGTGAAAGATCTGGACGCCTATATGGCGGTGCTGGTGGCCGTGCCTTTGAGCCGCACGCCGCAGGTTCTGGAGGAGGTGGTGGCGCGCTCGCCCCGCGGCCTGGTGGTGGAGATCGCCTCGATCAAGGACCCGCTGTCCGGCGTGATCGCCCGCGCCCGGGAGCGCGGCATCAAGGCCCACGCGCTGCATCCCATGTTCGGTCCCGGCAAGTCGTTCTACGAGCCGCTGACCTTCGTCCTCGCCGCCCACGGCGATCCCTCGGCCGAGAAGCACGACCTCGCTCCCCTGCTCTCCCATCCCTACACCCGGCTGGTGGCCGTTCCCTTCGCCCATCATGACCGGCTGATGGGCTGGCTCCTGGGCCTCGCCCACCTGACCAACATGCTCTTCGGCTCCGCCCTCACCCGCTCGGGCATCGATCCGGAAGAGCTCCACGCCTGCGCCTCGACAACCTTCAAGCGCCAAGCCACCACCGCGCTTTCAGTGCTCGCCGAGGACCCCGACCTCTACCTCGACATCCAGCACCTGAATCCCCATCGCCACGAGGTCTACGCCGCCACCCGGGAAGCGCTGGAACAACTGGAGCGGCTGGTCGAGAAGCGGGAGCGCGAGGGCTTCCGGGATACCCTGACGGCTGCCCGGAGGGCGTTGACTGAGGAGTGAAAGGGACCCCCCACTCAAAGCTCCAGCGCCTGCGCCAGATCCGCGATCAGATCCTCCGCGTGCTCCAGGCCGATCGAGATCCTCAGGAGATCCTGGGGAGTCCGCGAAGTCGGGCCCTCACTGGTGGCGCGGTGCTCGATGAGACTCTCGATGCCGCCCAGGGAGGTGGCGCGGGTGAACAGACGCACCCGGCTCACGGTGCGCAGGGCCGCCTCTCTCCCTCCGGCGGCGTGGAAGGAGAGCATGGCGCCGAAGGCCGACATCTGGCGCCGGGCGATCTCATGCCGAGGGTGCGACGGAAGCCCCGGGTAGTGAACGGCGGCAACGGCCGGCAAGGCCTCCAGGGCCCGCGCCACCGCCAGCGCCGTCGCGCTCTGCGCCGCCACCCGGCAGGCGAGGGTCCGCATTCCCCGCAGCACCAGCCAGGAGTTGAAGGGCGAGGCGACGGCTCCCAGGATGTGCCGCTGGTGGTGGACCTTGTCGTACAGCTCGCCGCAGTGGGCGAAGATCAGCGCTCCTCCCTGCACGTCGCTGTGCCCGCCCAGGTACTTGGTCGTCGAATGGAGGACGACGTCCGCGCCCAGCTCGAGGGGCCGTTGCAATACCGGAGTGGCGAAGGTGTTGTCCACCACCGATAGGGCGCCGGCCGTGTGGGCCAGCTCGATCGCAGCCGCCAGATCCACCACCGTGAGCAGGGGATTGGAGGGGCTTTCCAGCCAGACGACGCGAGTCTCGGGGCGGATCGCCGCCGACAGGGACGCGAGATCGCCCATGCCCACGAAGTCGGAGCGAATCCCCCAGTTGGGGAAGATCTCTTCGGCGGCAATCCGGAAGCCGTAGTAGGCGTCGTCGGGAAAAATGACATGCGAGCCCGGCGGCAGCGTCTGCAGCACGCTCACGCCCGCCGCCATCCCCGAAGCGAAGACGAGGGCTGCCTCACCGCCTTCGAGGGGACCCAGCGCCGCCTCGAGCTGGTCCTGGTTGGGATTCGACTCGCGGATGTAGGTGTGGCCGCCCAGGGGAGTCCCCTCGGCATCGCGGGCGAACGTGGTGGACAGCACGATGGGCGGCGCCACCGCACCCGTGGAGGGATCGATCTGGTGCCCCGCATGGACGACGCGAGTTTCGAATTTCATCCCGGGAGCCTATCCCGCCTCCGGACTCGGACCAAGGGCAAGAAAAAGGGCCGGCGCCTCTCGGCGCCGGCCCTGGGTTCCCCATGGCAGGACCACCCTGCCCGGAGATCGACTACCTTTTCGAGTTGTTGTTGACGGCGACCTCTTGCGGTGCGGCAGCCTGCCGGCGAGCCGCGTCCTGGCGCGCCCTGGCCAGCAGGGCCTCGGCAAGCTGGGCGCGCACTTCGGAGGCCATCCGGGCGTCCAGGGCGACGGCCTGGCGGAAGGCCTGGTCGGACTCTTCGGGCTTGGCGCCGTTGCGCACCAGGAAAGAGCCAAGCTGCACATACGCCTTCGCCTGATCCGAGCGGGAGGCGAATTGCGGAATGGCCATGCGCGTCACCTGGATGGCGGAGGTGAGCTGTCCGGCGCCGGCATAGGCGCGGGCGACTTTCAGGAGGCACTCGGGGCAGGGTCCGGCCGCGAGCTGGCTGGCGCGCTCACACAGCGCCGCGGCCTCCTTGTACTTGCCGTCCTCGATAAGCCGCTCCGCTTTCTGCAACGCGGTGGCAGGATCCCCGAAAGCCGCGGCAGCCCTCACCCCGACGGGGCTGAAGACGAGGGCGACTGCGATCGTCAACGCGAAGAGGAGGGCTCGTGACTTCATGGTACGGCTCCTTAGAGGACAGCGCCTCTTGTTTCTCCAAACCTATTTGGATTGAATGACTTCCGTCGACCTCGCCCGGGGTGCTGCGACCGGACGATTTGGCTTAGAGCAAGGAGCGTGCCAGAATCCTGCGAGACAAGCTCTCCCGGAGAACTGGCACTCCTTTTGCTCCACATTCCAGACAGAGCGCAAAAAGGCCCAGGGACGCAAGGTCCCAAGACGCGAGGTCCCGGGGAACCGGCGCTCCATCCAAGCATCGCAACTTTCGACGAACCTCAAGGAGATACACGCACCATGAAGAAACTATTCATCGCGACCGCCGCCCTCGCAGGAATTCTGGCCCTGGCTCCGGCCTTCGCCCAGACTGCCTCGACGACTACGGCTACCAAGAAGACCACCACAACCACCAAGACCACCGCGGGCAAGCTCAGCACCGCCGACCGCAAGTTCTTCACCGCCGCCTCACAGGGCGGAATGTTGGAGGTCGAGCTCGGCAAGATCGCGGCCGAGAAGGGCTCCAACCCGGACGTCAAAGCGTTCGGCCAGCGCATGGTGGACGACCACTCGAAGGCCAACGATCAGCTCAAGCAGCTCGCCGCGCAGAAGAACGTGACGCTGTCCGACAAGCTCTCACCCGCCAAGCAGAAGCAGGTGAACAAGTTCAACAAGCTTTCGGGAGCCGCCTTCGACAGCTCATACATGAGCAACATGGTCTCCGATCACAAGGAGGACGTGGCGGAGTTCAAGAAGGAGGCGAAGAGCGCCAAGGACGCCGATCTCAAGGCCTGGGCTGGAACGACCCTGCCGACGCTTGAGGACCACCTGAAAATGGCCGAGGACACCAAGGCAAAGCTCCATAGCAAGAAGGGCTAGGCGTCTACACCGCCTGCGCTTGGTGAAAGACGCCCCACAGCGGGGCGTCTTCGTTTTTCCAGAGCTTCCTACCCAAGCAATCCCCGTACAATCCATCCGCCATGACCCTGGCTCTCGAAAAGCTCCCCCGCACCCGGCAGGCGATCGAAGAAGGGATCCGTGACCGGCTCCACCTCGGGGCCCAGGTCTACGTCTCCCTTCACGGCGAGCCCCAGGCCAACGGCGCGTTGGGCGAGAACCGGCCCGGCGAACCGCTGACGGCGGATCACCTGATGCTCTGGCTCTCCTCGACCAAGCCGGTCGGCGCGGTCGCCATCGCCCAACTCTGGGAACGGGGCCGGCTGGAGCTCGACGATCCGGTGGCCGCCCACATCCCGGAGTTCGGCGTCCATGGCAAGGAGCGGATCACCCTGCGCCACCTCCTCACCCACACCGCCGGCATCCGCATGCTGGACGTGGGATGGCCCGATCACTCTTGGGCGGAGATTCTGGCGAGGATCTGCGCCATGCGTCCCGAGCCGCGCTGGGTGCCGGGCGAGAAGGCGGGCTATCACACCGCTTCGAGCTGGTTCGTGCTGGGCGAGGTGATACGGCGGCTGGACGGCCGGCCCTTCGACCGCTATGTTCGCGAGGAGATCTTCGAGCCGCTCGGAATGCAGGACTCCTGGGTGGGAATGCCGCCGGAACGCTATCTTTCTTACAAAGCAGAGGGCCGGGTCGCCGCGCTGTGGAACACCGAAGGACCCGAGATCAAGGATCACGGCTGGGACAGCGAGGCGCGCTGCGTCCGCGTCAACCCCGGGGGCAACGGCTACGGGCCGCTTCGCGAGCTTGGCCGCTTCTACGAGATGCTGCTGGCCAAGGGCACTCTAGACGGCCGCCGTGTGCTTTCGCCGCAGGCCGTCGAGGCCCTGACGGCGCGCCACCGGGCCGGGATGGTGGACGCCACTTTCAAGCACGTGCTGGACTGGGGCCTGGGCTTCATCGTCAACTCGGTCCAGTACGGCACCGAGACCGTGCCCTACGGCTACGGCCACCACGCCTCACCCCGCACCTTCGGCCACAGCGGCTACCGCTCCTCGGCGGGCTTCGCCGATCCCGAGCGGGGGCTCGCCGTGGCCTTGGCGTTCAACGGCACGCCGGCCAACGAGCTGCATGAGAAACGGGTGCGTCAGGTGCTCGACGCCGTCTACGAGGACCTGGGACAGGCCGGCCCGGGAAGGCCGGCCTGAAGATCAGGCCCGCACCCTCTTTACGGACCGGTCGGCTTGGGGCACTCGCCCTGCGACTTCAACGAAACGCCGGCCGACTGGCGCTGGCAATCGTTGGGGTAGGTCTTGCCGTCGCAGCCGCAAACCGGCTTGAAGATCTCGGGGCAGATGTCCGGCTTGTTCGTGCACATGCCGGGCGGCTTGCAGGCGCCGGCCTTGTCCTGGCAGAACTGCTTGCCCGTGCAGTCCGCGTCGGTCTTGCAAACCTTGCCGGTTCCCGTGCCACCGCCTCCCGTATAGGTGCCGCACTTACCCTTCTTCTCTTCGTGCACGCCGGCTTTCAGCAGCTCGCACTGGTTGGGGTAGGTCTTGCCGTCGCAGCCACAGACGGGCGCCTCCAAGGGGGGGCAGGTGGCCGGCACCTTGACACAGACGCCCGCCAGGTCGGCGACGTTGCACTTGCCGATGGGAAACTTGCAGGCCTGCCCATCCGGGCATTTGGTGCCGGCAATACCTCCGCACTGGATCGGTGCCGGCTTCACCGTCGTGGAGGTGGTCGTCGTCTTCTTGGCCTCGGACGTCGAGGTCGTCTGGGCGTTCCCCACTCCCGCAGCGAGCAGGAGCAGAGCGAAGCACGTACATACGCCGATCAGCGTTCTACGGACCATGGTTCAACTCCTTTTCAATTTGCGCCGCGCGGACCCCCGCGGCAAGGTTCAGGGTGCAGTTTACCGCAATTCGCAATCAAGTAGCGATTACTGCTTGAGCCCTACTGCTTGAGAACGTAGGCAAGCCCCTGCCAGATCCACCACAGTCCCACCAGCCGGAAGATCCAGAGCAGGTTGCGGACACCCAGGAGAAAGAAGTTGTGGGCTGGGAAAGGGACTTCGAGCCGGCTGTCCGCGCCGGAGGCGAAGTAGCCGAAGGCCGCGAGGTTGACGGTGATTCCCACCACCAGCTTGAACCAGGCGGTGGCGAGATCGACGGGCGCCGGCTGTCCCGCCGCCGCCGCGGCGAGCGAGGTGAGTAGAAAGAGCAGCGGCACGAAGATCCCCAGCCGCAGAGGCCAGCGCCAGGCGTGGAGAAAGGTGAAGAACTTCATCGCCGGCAGGCGATGGACGGCGCAGCACCGGGCCTCGACCTTCTTGCCGCCTTGCCGCAGCTCGAGAACGGAAGTCTCCCCGGCTCGCTTGCCTTCCGGGGCGCCGACGAGCACACGGTTGCACCAGATGCACTTCAGGGGCGCCACCCGCTCCATATAGGGTCGGGCGAGGAATCGATGTCCCACCATGAGGAGCACCCCAGCCCCCAGGCTTACACCCACCGGCGCCGGATGGCGGACGAAAAGGACGAGCACCAGCGGAATGAAGAGGAAAAGGACTACGCCGGTTCCCAGGATCAGGAAGCGGTTGGGGCGAGCGCCTTCAGTTCTCCTCATCCGGCTCCAGTCCCAGGCGAATCATCAGGTTTTGCAGGATGCGCGCGGTGAGGCCCCAGATCCGCCGGTTGCCGATGTGGTAGATGCGCAGGTTGCGCGGCACGCCGTTGATCAGCACGTCCTGCTCCTCCACCAGCTTGGGGTTGGAAAAGGAGGAGAGGGGGAGGCTGAAGACCTCGGCGATCTCGGCGGCGCTGAGCTTCACCTGGTAGGGAAACGGGATCGCCCCCACGCAGGGAACCACCCGGAAGCCGGCGGGACTTTCGAGCTCGTCGAGCTCGCCCAGCCGCAGCACCCGCTTGGGATCGACGCCGATCTCTTCCTGCGTCTCGCGCAGCGCGGCGGCCCAGGCGTCCTCTTTGAGCTCCTTGCCGCCGCCCGGGAAGGCGATCTGGCTGCGGTGGCTCGGCAGGGTGTCGGCGCGCACGGTGAGCAGGGTCCACAGCTCGCCGGCGTCGACATAGAGCGGCACCAGCACCGACGCCTGACGCAGGTCGCTCGGCGGCAGGCGCCGGGGCGGCGGCGATGCGAGCCGCTCGCGCAGGGCGATGATCCAGCTATGGCGTGCGTCGTCCAGGCTCTCCATCAATTCCCCCGGTGAATTCTTATCAGATCGCCCCGCGGTCTGATGCGCAGACCGATGGGCTCCGTCCGCGCTCCGGGAAGATTGAAGGTCAGCGCGTACAGGTGGACGTCGTAGGGGCTCAACCAAAGGGGATGTACGGCCCGTTCCGCCGGCAGCCGCACCTCGAAGATCTCCGAACCGTTGGCGAGCAGCATCAGCGGACGCAGGTCCTCGCTGCCGAGCCGCATCCGGGTGGGCGCTTTCGCGTCGAGCTCGAAGTCCACGGAGTCCAGCGGTTGAGGGCTGCCCAGGAGAAGGTCGACCGTCGCGCCGCCCGCGACCTTCAGGCTCAAGCCCCGGCCGGTATGCCAGGCGTTGTGGTTGAGCAGCTTCACCCACAGCCCGCCCTCCATCGCCACCTGGTCGCCGGGGAGGTTGGCCTGGGTGGTCTCGAAGGGCAGCCAACGCCGCGCGATGCTCGACACGTAGCGAGGCTGGCCGTCCTTCCCCACGGGATAGCCGGTGGGATCGGCCCACAGCGGCGCCAGGAAGGGGGAGGACAGCAACACCACGAGCGGCGCCCACAGCATCCGCACCGGGCGCGCGGCAAGGAACCAGAGCGCTGGATACAGCGGCAGGAAGTAGCGGTTGCCCAGCGCTCCCCCGCCGTAGAAGTTGAAGGGAAGCACCACGACGAAGGTAACGAGGGCGGCGCCGACGGCGAGCGGAATGGCCCAGCGCCCGCGGTCCTGCTGGAAGGCCAAAAAGCCGAGGAGCAGTGGCAGGAAGTAGGGCAGGATGCCGACGTTGCGGCCGATGAGAAGATAGACGAGATTCCAGCCCGCAAGGCGCGGAGAGAGCTGCGGCCGCAGGGCCTGCCGCTGCAGCCACGAGGCGTTGCCGTGCCGGGCCACCTGCTGGGACCAGCCATGGGTGGGGAAATCCACTTCCGGGTAGCCCTGCTGATCGTAGACGCCCTGGCGCTGGCCGCCGTAGCCCGTGGGATCGCCGCCGGCCAACCATTGGATGGACATCGACAGGACTGCCACCGCCAGCGCTCCGGCGACGAGCCCGGCCACCGCGGCGCGGCGGCGGCGAAGGGGTCCGCCCCACGCCGCCACGATCGCCGGCAGGAAAAGTGTCAGATAGACGGGGCGGTAGACGACCGCCACGCCGAGCAGCGCGCCGGCCCCGCACCAGCGCGCCAACGAGTGGTGCTCGGGCTTCGTGTCCTCGCCGCCGTAGATCTCGGGCGGCCGCTCGTCCACCTGCAAGAACCGCCGGTCCTCCCAGTAGACGAGAGCGAAGCCGGCCGCCGTGCAGGCCAGGAGGAAGAGATCCGCGTCCCCCCAGAAGACGTAGGCGAAGGTGGTGGAGGCGAAAACCAAGGTCGCCGTCCAGATGGGAGCCGCCCCGCCCAGACGGCGGCGCAACGCGAGCGCGGCCAGCAGGACCGCCGCCGCCAGCAGCAGGGCGTTGGCCACCACCGGCCCGCGCACCGGCGCCACCCGCACGAAGGGAGCGAGGATGAGGGCGTAGAGCGGCGGCTTGGCGTAGACCAGCCGGTCGCTCCCCGCGCGGCTCTGGAGGACGAGCCCATCCGGCGGCACGTTCCACTGCGCGACGAAACGGTCGTAGTCCTGCCGGGCGTAGGAAAGATCGAAGTCCCAGGCGAAGCTCGCCGCCTGCATGGCGTAGGTGGCCTCGTCGCCGGTGAGAGGGTAGCGGGAACGGTCGAGCCGCAGGGCGCCGATCAGCGTCAGGATGAGGAGGAGGGCCAGAACGGCCCAGCCCGCGGCCTCCAGCGGACGGCGTCTCAGATCCACCGGTCCCAGTCCGGGCCGCCGAGGTTGGAGAGGCTTACGCCTCCGAAGAGATGGGGCTCGATCCACAGCCGCGCAGGTCCCGGCGGCCGGCGCACGTCGGTCTCCAGCATCACCTCCTCGCCCGGCGCCAGGTCCCGCGGCAGGGGGAGCCAATGGCCACCGTCGAAAAGATCCGTGCCCCACAGGCGGTCCTCGCCACCGTCGATCAGCAGCTTGACCACCACGCTCAAGCCTCCCAGGCCTCGCTCGCCGGCCAGCCAGCGCGCGTAGCCGGTGTTGCGCAGCCGGATGCGCAGCCGCCGCCGCTCGCCTTCGGGCCAGGGGAGAGCCGCGCCGTCCACTTCGAGCTCCCCGGGCAGAGGCTCCCAGATCAAGCTCGAAGGCGGCGGCAGCTCACGCCCTCCGGAGTCATCCCCCACCGGCGGCAGCTCCGCCCACTCCTCGCAGGCCGCGACCACGGCCGCCGCGGCGCGCGCCGGATCGTGGCGCTGGCGCACGTGCTCCCGCGCCGCCCGGCCCATGGCCGCCAGCCGTGCGGGATCAGCCAGCAGCTCCCGCAGCAACGCCGCCAGGGCGGCAGGCTCCTCGTCGCCCAGCGGCACCCGCAGGGCCACCTCCGCCGGCAGCTCGGCGAACTGCGCGTAGTCTGAAACGATGGCCGGCCGCCCCGCCGCCAGCACCCGCAGCAGGGAGGCCGAGGTTTCTCCCGCCGTGGGATAGCGCAGATTGAGGCAGAGGTCGACGGCGGCGATCGACGCCGCGAAATCTTCAAACGGCAAGAATCCCAGGATGTGGACGCGTTGCGCGACCCCGGCCCGGCGCGCCTCGCCTTCGAGGTCCATCACCTCCGCCGCCTGCCCCACGATGACGAGGTGGACCCGCTCCAGCCCCGGCGCCGCCAGCGCCCGCACGGCGGACATCGTCCGCTTGATGGGCGTCTGGAAACCGAAGGAGCCGATCACCGGGCTCTCCTCGGGAAGTCCGAAGCGGCGGCGCAGGGCGCGTCCGGCCGCCTCGTCCGCCGCGGGCGGCAGCGGCACACCCATGGGAATGGCCCTCACCGGCACACCCACTTCTTCATCCGCCAGGCTCTCCGCGGCCCACCGGCTGTGTACCAGCACGCCGCGCTGGCGGCGCAGCAGGGTGCGGTGGGCCGGCAGCGAAAAGAGCGGCGCCTCGCCCCAGGCGTTCCAGCGCTTGGCGAGCGCCGCGGCCTCGCCGATCCAACCGTGATCCCGAGTCAACGCCTCCTTGTAGTCCGGAAACCCCTGAGGATCGTGGCGGCCGAGGGTGATGTCCTGCAGCAGGTGATGGAGGACGATGTCGTGCAGCGTGAGCACGCCGGGAATCCGTAGCGCAAGATCCCGCACGCCCTGGTGATAGCGGTTGTTGCCCATCTGGTACAGCGGCAGCCGCCCGCCGGCGCCCGTCTCCGCCGCCGCCGCCAGCGGCCACGCCCGCTCCATCTCCGCCGACACCGGCAGCTCCGGCAGCCGGATCAGCCGCACGTCCGCCAGG